>JBDHYE010000104.1:0-6054 GCA_039811245.1 Chitinophagaceae bacterium
TCAATAAGTACTACCATTAAATAACATTCAGGGTGGTTAGCAGCTATCGCATTTGCTATTTCTTTCAGCAGCATTGTTTTACCTGTTTTGGGTTGTGCTACGATCAGGCCACGCTGCCCCTTACCTATTGGGGTAAATAAATCTACGATTCTAGTGCTTAAATTATTAGTACTATTCCCGTTAGAAAGTTTTAATTTTTGATAAGGGAATAAGGGAGTTAGATAATCAAACGGAACTCTATCTCTTATGTCGTCTGGCGATTTACCGTTGATACTTTCAACCTTAATGAGTGCAAAATATTTTTCACCTTCTTTGGGAGCTCTAACAGTTCCGTTTACAGTATCTCCGGTTTTTAAACCAAATAGTTTAACCTGTGAGGGAGAAACATAAACATCATCGGGGGAATTCAAATAGTTATAATCACTACTTCTTAAAAAACCATAGCCATCGGGCATCATTTCTAAAACGCCCTCACTGTGTATCACCCCATGAAACTCAATATTAAAGTTTTCAAAAAAAGGTTCTTTATGTTTTCGTTGATTATTTTGTCCTTGAGGGTTATTATTTGTTTGATGTTTATCTGTTGAAATATGCTCTTGTGGAGGCTGAATTTCAGAATTTGTTTCGCTGGGCATTAAGATCCCTGATGCTTCTTTTTCAGGAATATTTGTACTATCAATCGAAGCTTGTTGCGCCCTATGTTGAGGGTTTTGTTGAGACTTATGTTGTTCTTGAGTTTTCAGTTTTTGCTTTCTAAGTTCAAATTTTTCAACTTGAGAAAGTTTTGCAGCTGTTATTTCGTTTTTGCTATTTTGAGGTGCTAATTTATAGCTATTTCGTTCAGCTGTGTTTTCTATTATCGTATCTTTTGGGGTGTCAATGGGTGTAGAAATAATGGCTTTAGGCGCTTCTTCTATTTCATTTAAGTTTTCTTTTATTTTCCGTACAGTTTTCTTTGCTTTTTTGGGCACTTCGGGGCTACTCTCATCGGGTACTTCTTGAGCAATAGCTTCTGTAGGTGTAGGTTTTACTATAGCCTTACGTACTCTCGCTTTTTTTGCAGGAGTATTTTCGTTGTTCTGCTCAGTTTCTGAAAGTGCTTCTGTAGTATTGGCTTTCAATATGAGTTGTATCAAACTAGCTTTGTCAGTATTGGCAGGTAGCTGTATGTTTTGTGCTTCAATAAGCTCTAATAGCTCAGGTAAGAGCATTTCATTTAATTGCTTTAAATCAAAGGGCATAGAATATTGTTATGCGTAAATAAATTTGGGGGGAATAAATAGAAAAAATTCATTAGAATAAATACTCTAAAAAGAGTGCTGTAATTTTTCTCAAAAGAAACTAAAATACTAAAGTTGAAATTTTAAATAGAGTGGAAATAAATATTTTATAATATTAAAAATGATTTCTAAAAGGAATCATTTTATAGCTATTTCTTAATGCAAGGTTACAACCATTTTTTTAAAAACAAAAAAATACATTAAAAAAACACAATGACACTAATATTATGCTTTAAGAAACTTGTATTTTTGCAGTATGATTATAGAAGATATTCAGCAAGTAATTCCTCACGATTTTCCAGACAGCTCAAGGGTTTGGGTTTTTCAAAGTAATAGAGCTTTTATAGAAAAAGAGCAAATTGAGATTAATGAACAGTTAGAACAGTTTTATACTCAATGGACAGCTCACGGGGCTGCTGTAAAAGCTTGGGCAAAAGTAATTTTTGGTCAATTTATAGTATTAATGGCCGATGAGAGCGAAGTAAGTGTAGGTGGTTGTAGTACAGATGCTTCAACCCGTATGCTAAAAAGTATTGAAAGGCAATATAGTGTATCCTTATTTGATAGAATGAGTATCACTTTTTTAAGAAATGGGAAAGCAGAAATGCTTCCTTATGAACAGATACAGTATGCACTAGACAAGGGCTTTATCAATACTCAAACTTATATTTTTAATAATTTAGTCTATACTAAAGCAGCCTTGCTTCAGGATTGGTTAGTACCCTTAAAAAACAGTTGGCTCGCTTCTCGGTTTACCCTACCTCAAAATCCGGTAGAGATGAATTAATTGAATTAGCTATTGTAGTTTAAAAATAAATAGTATCTTAGCCCATTCATAAAAATTTAAAGCAACACATGAAATTTTCAAAATTCATTAGTTTTACATTCATCACTTTAATAGTTGTAATTGGTATTAGCGCTTGTAGAAAAACCAATAATATTGGTGATAAGCCTATTATTAACCTTGTAGAAGGTACTGATTATATTACTGGTGATAGTACCTTGATAAAAGACAAGAAGTACATGTTTAAGGTAAATGTTAAAAATGCAGAAGATCAAACTTTAAACAGTTATTTTGAAGTAAGCCGCACTTATAGCTCATCTTCTGATACTGTAGTACATTACCAAGACCTAAAAGACACTGCTCAAAAGAATTTTAATTATATCCACACCTTTACAACCTTAAAACAAACAGGTACTGAGCGCTTTACCATTACGGTAAAAAATCAAAGAGGTATTGTGGGTCAAAAAATATTAGTTTTTACAGTGAAATAATCTAAACAAAATGAGTCCTTTTTTTTAGGATTTATTTTTGAAACATAGCATATACCTTTGTATTAAAAGCCTAATACAAAGGTATTTTTATAAGTAGTACTTTTAAAAAAATCGTTGAATACACTACACTATTTTAAATATAAAAATGAAACTTACAATTTACCGTTTAGGGTTAAGCATATTCTTATTCTTGGGTCTTAGTGTAGACTTAAAAGCACAAAATGAATCTACTCAGTTATTAAACAGCCAATTGACTTTTAGTAGAGTGGCTAAAGCTTATTCTAAATATAACGATTCGCTGAGACGTTTATTTACCAGCCATGGTTTAAGTTATCCTCCTAAAGATATTTATATTCGCTCATTCAAATCTCAAAATCAGATGGAACTGTGGGGGCGAGAAAAAGTAAGTGATCCTTACAAGCTTGTAAAACTATATCACGTATGTGCTTTATCTGGCATTCTTGGCCCTAAACGTATTGAAGGCGACCGCCAAGTACCGGAAGGTTCTTATTTCATTGAAGACTTCAATCCTCAGAGTGAATATTTTCTTTCAATGCTCATCAACTATCCTAATTATTCTGATATCTTACTAGGAGACAAGAAAAAACCAGGAGGCAATATTTATATCCATGGAGGTTGTGTAACTGTGGGTTGTATGCCCATGACCGATGAAGTCATTCAAGAATTATACATCGTATGTCTTAATGCAAAAATCAATGGTCAAAATTATATACCCGTAAACATATACCCAACCCGTTTTAATAAAACCGGCTTAGATTATCTAGGTAAAGCCTATATGGACGATGAGGGTAAACAAAAATTTTGGGTAAACCTTAAGGTTGGATATGATTATTTTGAAAAAAATAAAAAGTTAATGCCGGTAATGTATAGCCCAGAAGGAAAATACATTTTTTAATTAAAAAACAAAAACACGAAAATATAAAAATGGAAAACACAGAACACGTACACTGTTTAATTATCGGTTCAGGCCCTGCAGGATATACTGCCGCCATCTATGCGTCAAGAGCTGGTCTAAAACCAGTAATGTACCAAGGAATGCAGCCCGGAGGGCAATTGACCATTACCACTGAAGTTGAAAATTACCCTGGTTATCCAGAAGGCGTCATGGGTCCTCAAATGATGAAAGATTTTGAAGCACAAGCACAACGCATGGGTACAGATATCCGTTGGGGAATGGCTAGTAAAGTAGATTTAAGCAGCCGCCCATTTAAAGTAGAAATTGATGAAGAAAAATGGGTAAGTACAGATGCTTTAATCATTGCCACTGGCGCCTCTGCACGCTGGTTAGGACTAGAGAGCGAACAACGATTAAGTGGTTTTGGAGTATCGGCTTGTGCCGTATGCGATGGTTTTTTCTTTAAAGATAAAGAAGTAGCCATAGTAGGTGCTGGAGATACTGCTGCCGAAGAAGCACTCTATCTATCTAAACTTTGTACGAAAGTACACATGCTCGTTAGAAGAGACGAAATGCGTGCCAGTAAAGTCATGCAACAAAAAGTAATGAATACACCAAATATTCAAATCTATTGGAATAGTGAAACTGAAGAAATACTTGGTGATAAAAAAGTAAGTGGCATCCGCATAAAAAATACTCAAAGTGGTGCTACTCAAGAGGTTAACGTCAGTGCCTTTTTCGTGGCTATTGGTCATACTCCTAACTCTTCCATTTTTAATGGGTTTATAGATATGGATAAAGAAGGCTATATCATCACCCAAGCCGGCTCTAGCAAAACCAACATTGAAGGTGTTTTTGCCTGTGGTGATGTACAAGATAAAATATACCGTCAAGCCATCACAGCAGCTGGTAGCGGTTGTATGGCGGCATTAGATTGTGAGCGCTTTTTAAATAGTATTGAACACTAAATAATACACTGTTAAAAAAAAATGATTGCTATTGACCATGTACTATTGAGCGACGATATTATTGAAGCCCAATTTGTATGCGACCTCGAAAAATGTAAAGGGGGTTGTTGTGTTGATGGTGATTGTGGTGCGCCTCTTACAGATGAAGAGGCGCAAAAAATAAAAGAACTAGTGCCTTTGGTAAAAGATTTTTTACCAAAGGCACATTTAGAATCTATTGCACAACAAGGCACCCATGTATATGATGATGAACATGGATTAGTGACCCCTACAATAAATGGAGGCATCTGTGTTTATGCATTAACCGATGAAAATGGTATTGTAAAGTGTGCTTTTGAAGCGGCATATAACCTAGGTCTTATTGATTTTAAAAAACCTATCTCATGCCATTTATTCCCCATAAGGGTAGATAGCAGTGCCACTTATGAGCTATTAAACTATGAACCGCGTAAAAAGCTTTGCCGACCTGCATGTAAGCTTGGTAAACAACTTAAAGTGCCCGTATATCAATTTCTCAAAGAGCCCTTAATTAGAAAATATGGCACAGATTTTTATGAAGCACTTGATGCAGTAGCCCAACATAAGCATAATACTATAGACTAGCTATCTAATACAATATTAAGCTTCTATAGAAAACGCTCGCCTTTATTTCTTTTTATTTCAGATACATACTCTTTAATATTTTGCTCTTTTGAGCGATGACATACCATAAGTACATCAGGAGTATCTATGACTATAAAATTTTCTAGGCCTTGTAACAATACTAATTTATTATCCGGTGCTTTTATCATACATTCTGAAGCATCAACGATAACTACATTTTTACCATGTACAGCATTCCCTAGATAATCTTTCTCTGAGTTTTCGTAGGCGCTCTCCCAAGTTCCTAAATCACTCCAACCAAACTGTGCAGGCATTACATACACATTATTGGCTTTTTCCATTATAGCATAATCTATTGAAGTATTAGGGCATTGAGGATAAACCAATTCTATTTCTGCGTATTCTGCTGAGGTATTATAAGATTTAAAGTTGGAGAAAATATCATGAAGTTCAGGTACATGTATTTTAAATGCTTTAATGATCTCTTGCACATTCCAGAGGAAAATACCAGCGTTCCAAAGGAAATCCCCACTTCGTAAAAATGCTCTTGCAATATCGTGATTAGGTTTTTCGGTAAATGTTTTAACCTTATAAACCTTATCTATCGCTTTACTTTGATCATATTGTATATAACCATATCCGGTATCGGGTCGAGTGGGCTTAATCCCTAAAGTTAATAAAGCCTCATGTTTACTTACAAAATCCAAACCTTCAAAAACACTTTGCTGGAAGAATCTTTCATCTAAAATGAGATGGTCAGCAGGCGAAATTACAATATTGGCATTAGGGTTAAGTGCTGCTATTTTGTGGGCAATATAGGCAGCGCAAGTAGCCGTGTTTTTCCTTGATGGTTCTTGAATGATTTGATGTGGTGCTAAAGCAGGCAGCTGCTCTTGGATAAGCTTAGCATAGCTATAATTGGTAATAAAATAGATATTCTCTTTGGGGCAAATATCAAGAAATCTGTGGTAGGTCCATTGGAGCAATGACCTACCAGTACCTAAAATATCTA
>JBDHYE010000105.1:0-6027 GCA_039811245.1 Chitinophagaceae bacterium
TCAAATGGGCAATATCCCCAAAGCCTTTAATCATTTAAAATTATATGAGAAACTAAAAGAAGAAATTTTCCAACAAACCACCCTCAATAAATTAAGCAGTTTAAAATTAAGACAAGAGCTGGAGTTAGCGAATAAAGAAAAAGAAGTAGCTGAAAAAACAGCACGTTTAAAACAGCAGTTTTTGGCCAATATGAGCCATGAAATTCGCACCCCGATGAATGCCATTGTAGGGATTACACAACTCTTGTTAGATAAAAATCCTCGTCCAGATCAACTGAAATACCTTAATGCCATTAATCAATCCTCCGACAATCTACTTGTAATCATCAATGATATACTGGATATCGCTAAGATAGAAGCGGGTAAAATGAATATTGAAAAATTAAGTTTTATACTTAAAGAGGTAGTAGAAGCTGTAAAAGAAATACTTAGTTTTAAAGCTCAAGAAAAAGGGATCAATTTACAAACCTATATAGACCCAAAAATACCTAATTTACTACTTGGTGACCCTACAAGATTGCACCAAATAATCTTAAACCTTGCAGGTAATGCAGTGAAATTTACAGAACAAGGAACTGTAAAAATTGAAGCCTTTTTTGAAAAACAAGTTGGGCAAAATTATATCGTTAAAATTGATGTAAGTGATACGGGTATTGGTATTGCACAAGAAAACTTAAACTATATGTTTGAAAGCTTTACACAGGCCAGTTCTGACACAACACGAAAATTTGGTGGTACAGGTTTGGGTTTAGCCATTTCCAAACAACTTACAGAACTTATGCAAGGGCAGATCTCTGTTAAAAGTGCCTTAGGTAAAGGTAGTTGTTTTACCGTAACTATCCCTTTCCCTGCAGCAAAAGCTACACCAGATCAGCAAATCGAAAAACAACAAAAATCAGATTGGGCAGCACAACTGGCTCATGTAAAAGTATTACTAGTAGAAGATAACGAGTTTAACCAACTAGTGGCTATCGATACCTTAAAAGCACTAATCCCTTCCATACAGCTAGATGTAGCCAATAATGGAGAAGAAGCGGTGCGAAAAGTAAGGCAAAATAGCTACGATATACTCTTAATGGATATTAACATGCCCGTAATGGACGGTATGATGGCCACTCAACAAATAAGAGCATTAAGTGCCGATAAAAATGCAGTGAAGATTATTGCTATGACTGCAAATGTGCTAGCAGAAGATGTGCAGAAATATTTTGACCTTGGAATGAATGAATATGTTTCAAAGCCCTTTCAACAAGCAGAGCTCTTGCGTAAAATGGCACAAGTATTGCAGCATAGAGGACCCGATAACATAGCACAGCCTAGCACCCAACAAGGCGGTACGACCTTTATACCGATACCAGATAAGGTTTGTGATATGAATTTCCTAAAACAATTTACTCAAAATGACCCTGCTAAACAGAAGAAATATATTATGATGTTTTTGGAGAATGCTCCAAAACTGTTAGCTCAAGTGCAAGAAGGTTTAGCAAAAAAAGATTATGAAATGATCAAAATAGCGGCTCACTCTTTAAAACCACAAATGTCTTATATGGGGGTGCCTGAAGAGATAAGCCAAGTGTTTTTATTAGAACAAAGTGCAGGTCAAAACGCCCATTATAAACAAGTGCCTGCTTTGATTGAAAATTTACAAAGAGTATGTAAAAAAGCATTTGAAGAATTAAATAGTCTGATTAGTAATTAATTAGACTAAAACATGGTTTTAAATGCTATTTAAAGATAAACATTTGTTTTTATTCGTTTTTTTAGAAATAAGACAATATCTTGCAGAGTATTATAAACAATAAAAAATTTAAACAATGGCTAGCAGCAGCAATCCTTTAGTTTTTTTAGTGGATGATGAACCCATCCAAAACGAAATGTTGAAAGATTATTTAGCAGAGCGCTTTAACTATCAATTTCAACTTTTTGACAATGGTGAAGAAGCGCTTAAAAACATGAGCCTCAACCCCTATATTGTTATATTAGATTATCACCTTAATGCACATCAAGCCGATGCTAAAAATGGGGTACAAATCCTAGCAGAGATTAAAGATAAATATCCCAGCACTCAAGTAGTAATGGTGAGTGGTCAAGACAAGATACAAGTAGCTGTAGATAGTATGAAATACGGCGCTTATGATTATATTGTAAAAGGTGAAACTGCATTCTCTAGAATGGAGAATACGTTAAAAAGAATAGCAGAAATGGAGCAATATAAATATGCCCATCAAGCCTCTAAAAAAAGTGTACGCTTTTTAATTATTGCAATGATATTTATAGTGCTTTTGAGCTATTTCTTATTGCATAATGGCTATAAGCTTTAGATGCTTTATTGGTAATTATATTATTTAGGATACGTAGTAATTTTTGAGATGAAATTAGCAAGCAGATTAGATAGAATATCTGAACCTCAAACAATTAAAATGGCTAAGTTAAGTCGTGAGTTAAAAGCTCAAGGCATAGACATTATTGATTTAAGTTTGGGAGAACCCGATTTTAAAACACCTGAACATATTTGTGAAGCCGCAGTAACTGCATTGGCTGAGGGTTATACCAAATACACTCATGTAGCGGGTTTTGCAGATTTGAGGCAAGCCGTTTGTACAAAATTAAAAAGAGATAATGATTTAGATTATCTACCTGAAAATATTGTTGTATCTACTGGTGCCAAACAATCTTTAGCCAATACGGTTTTGGCATTACTCAATCCAGGTGATGAAGCGATAATACCAACACCTTTTTGGGTCACTTATGAAGCCCTTGTTTCTTTTGCCGAAGGCACAGCTGTCAAAGTAACCTGCGGTATTGAAACTGATTTTAAAATCTGTCCTGAGCAATTAGAGGCTGCCATTACTGAGCGCACTAAGCTCTTTATCTTTTCGTCTCCTTGCAACCCTAGTGGTGCAGTATATAGTAAAGATGAGTTGGCTGCATTAGCTCAAGTTTTTGAAAAATATCCTCAAGTGTATATTTTGAGTGATGAGATTTATGAGTACATCAATTATGCTGGTGCTCATGCCAGTTTTGCACAATTCCCTAGTTTAAAAGAACGCGTAATCCTAGTCAACGGATTTTCAAAAGGCTATGCTATGACCGGTTGGCGTTTAGGCTATATTGCTGCCCCTAAAGAGATCGCTCAAGCCTGTGAAAAAATCCAAGCACAATTTACCTCTGGTACTAACTCTATAGCACAGCGTGCAGCCATTACTGCATTGCTTGCAGATAATAGCCCTAGTATGAACATGGTAAAAGCGTTTAAAGAAAGACGTGATTATGTAGTACGTAATTTAGCAGCGCTTCCTGGGCTCAAAGTAAACACCCCACAAGGTGCATTCTATGCCTTCCCTGATGTGTCCTCATTTTTTGGTAAAACAGATGGTGAGCAGACCATACAAAGTGCAGAAGATATGGCTATGTATTTGCTTCATAAAGCCCATGTTACGGTAGTGGACGGTGCCGCATTTGGCAGCCCTCATAATATCCGCATTTCATTTGCTACATCAATGGATAACTTAATAGAAGCTATAAAGCGTATTCAATATGCTTTGGAGCTGTTGAAGTAAAAGAAATCAAAATGGGCTAGAATTAAAAAAAGTTCTAACCCATTTTTTTATCCTCAATCTATTTTCCCATTTATTATTTCTGTAACCACATTGGGGTCTAAAAGGGTAGAGGTGTCACCAATATTTTCAATTTCGCCTTCGGCTATTTTACGTAGAATACGGCGCATGATTTTACCACTTCGGGTTTTGGGTAAGGCGTTTACAATTTGGATTTTATCGGGTTTAGCAAAAGCACCAATACTGTTTTGTACCCACTGTAAAAGGTTTGCTTTTAACTCTGTCGTATCGCTAGTACTTGCTGCACTAATGATATATGCATATATACCTTGCCCTTTAATATCGTGAGGATAGCCTACCACAGCACTTTCTATGACTAATTCATTTTTGTTGAGTATGTTTTCAAGTTCTGCTGTGCCGATACGATGGCCACTTACATTAAGTACATCGTCTATTCTACCTGTTATTCTATAAAAACCATTTTCATCTTTAAAACAGCCATCGCCGGTAAAATAATAACCTGGATAAGTGTTAAAATAGTTTTCTTTAAAGCGTTGATGGTTGCCATAAGTAGTCCGCATCATTCCCGGCCAAGCTTGCTTGATACAGAGTTGTCCATTGATTTCGTCATCAAGTATTTCATTTCCTTTTTCGTCTAACAGTATAGGAGCAATACCCGGTAAGGGTAGTGTAGCAAAAGCAGGTTTTTGAGGCGTAATGCCCGCCAAGTTGGCTATCATTATTCCGCCAGTTTCCGTTTGCCACCAAGTGTCTACTATGGGGCATTTAGCTTGTCCTACTTTATGATAGTACCAGTTCCAAGCTTCTACATTAATCGGCTCGCCCACTGTGCCTAGTACTCTTAGGCTATTGAGGTTTTTCCCTTCAAATGGGGCATCGCCATAGGTCATCAAACTTCTGATAGCTGTTGGTGCAGTGTATAAGATATTGACTTGGTGTTTGTCAACAATTTGCCATAGCCTACCTGCATCGGGCCAGGTGGGTTGCCCTTCAAATAAAATACTGGTTGCTCCCGCAGCTAATGGTCCATAGAGTAGATAGCTGTGTCCGGTAATCCAGCCAATATCTGCGGTACAAAAATAGCGTTCCCCTTTTTTATATTGAAAAACATTTACAAAAGTGTAAGTAGTATAAACCATATAGCCAGCGCAAGTATGTACTACTCCTTTTGGTTTGCCGGTAGAGCCTGATGTATAAAGGATAAAGAGAGGGTCTTCGGCATTCATAGGGCAGGGTGCACAATAGCTTTGTCCGGCTTGTATTGCTTTATGTTCTTCTTCGTGCCAATACACATCTCTTTCATTTTTCATTTGGATACTTTCATGGCAATGGTTCAATACGATGCATTTTTTAATTAAAGCGTATTGCTCCATGGCTTCGTCAAGTATATTTTTTAGAGGGATTGTTTTAGCACCTCTAAAAGCAGCATCGGCACAGATTACATAGGCTACTTGAGCATCTTCTAATCGGTCTAAAATACTTTGAGCACTAAAGCCGCCAAAGATTACAGTGTGTATGGCACCAATACGGGCACAGGCTAAGCAGGCAATAGCCAGTTCGGGTATCATACCCATATAGATACAGACCCTGTCGCCTTTTTGAACACCATTATTTTTGAGCACATTTGCCATTAGGTTTACTTTATCGTAGAGTGCTTGATAACTGATGTGCAAGGCAGCGGTATTGGGATTGTTAGGCTCCCAAATGAGTGCTGTATCTTGTGCATGATGCTCTAGGTGGCGGTCAAGACAGTTTTCGCTAATGTTAAGCTTTGCCCCTTTAAACCATTCAATTTTTGGCGTTTCAAATTCCCATTCCACTACTTTATCCCAAGGTTTTTGCCAAACAAAATGTTTTGCCACAGCAGCCCAGAATGTTTCGGGTTGGGCAATACTTTCGGCATAAGCTTTATGATATGCTTCTAATGAAGTAATTTGATATGGATAGTCTATCATAAAAAATAGTTTAGATGTATTGGTAATGGTTCGCAACAATTATGTTTTGCGAGGTTTCTTTTTTGCTGCCGGGAAAAGTACATTATTCAGTATTAGCCTATAACCTGGAGAGCTGGGATGCAAGCTTAAATCGGTGTGTGGGTTGCCAATAAGATGTTTATAATCTTCAGGGTCATGACCGCCATAAAAGGTCCAAGTACCTTTGCCAAATTCGCCATGAATATAACGAGCCTCTTGAGCATTTTTGTTTTCGCCCATGACCAGTACACTACTTTTAAGCAGTTCTTTCCGATAAGCTGTAGTTTGCCCCATAAAGCCCTTAATAATTTCGGTGTGGTTTTGGCAGAGCATACAGGGCACAGGGTCAAACTTAGCAGAAAAATTAAATAAGGTAAAATAATCTTGCTCCATAGCTACCTTACGATACTGGGTATTATCTATATTGGAATATTCATACTCAAAAGGATTTTTAGAGAGTATAAAATCTTTAAAAG
>JBDHYE010000106.1:0-6012 GCA_039811245.1 Chitinophagaceae bacterium
ATCAGCTTCGCCTGGTCACACAGCGGAGACACAGCGGCACCCCCGCCGCTGGTGGGCGTGGCTGTTCTGGCAACTGCTGCCGGCATAGAAGGGCGGGGGGCAGTCTTTTCGTAGAATTTCTCCAATTCCACCTGAGCGTCCACCAAGCGCTTTTTAAAATCAGTCAGCCTCGCCTGGTCGGCATTTTTCCCCAACCTCAATTCGAGCGCCGTGATCTTATCGGTCATCTCTTCGACGATCTGAAACTTGCGCTCCTGAAATTCCGTTTCTGATTTCTCTCCCCGAACAAAAGCCAATTCATTGTACTGTTGATCCAACTGGGCCAGCTTCTCGTAATACGCCTGCTGGTCACGGATCATCTTTTCGAACTCTCTGGCGGCTTTGTCCGCTGCTTTATCATCTGCAGTAGGTGTTGTTGGTTTTTCAGGATGTAACAATTGATTAAATGCTGTCAACATCCCGTTGCGTCTAGCCTCCAGCTCTTTTACAATGTCTGTTTGTCGTTGTAGCGCCGCCGTATGCTCTTTGTCGTTATAGTGAAGATTTTCCGCCCGCAGTTGATTCAGTATCTTCTGCTGCTTAATCAATTCTTCTCTAGTGTGTTGAAGAAGTAATGCTACCTCATGTATGTCCTTTTTAATATTGTCGCTATATGCATCACCATATGCCCTCTCCAAATCACGGAGCTTAGCCGCTGTTGGGTCTATATGGTCAAATATTTTCTGAAAGAACCTGTCCGCGCCTTCCAGCGCTTTTGTAAAGAAGTTGATGACCTTTGCAAAGAACATATTCAACCCGCCAGATTCGTCGGTAACGATCGATTTTAGTTCATTATTGAACCTGTTCACTGCCGCCTGCAGCCCTTCTACCCTATCCGTACCGCCACCGAATGTCTTGTCCAGTTGGTCGGCGAATTTGGGCAGGAAATCCGACGCTATTACCTGACCAGCCTTGAGCATCTTGTCCAGTTCCGCAGAAGTCACGCCCATCGCCTTCGCAGCGATGGCAAAGGCCCCTGGAATTCGCTCGCCTAACTGCCCCCGCAGCTCTTCCGCCTGCACCTTGCCTTTGGACATGATCTGACCAAGGGCTATAAATGTTCCGTTGATCTGGTCATTGGATAGCTTTAACCGGGCACCTACGCGCGATATCTGCTCGAAGATGTCCCTGGTCTGCTGAGCACCGAGACCCGCGGTGTGAGCAGATGCGTAAAAGCTTTTGAAGCTTTTGGCCAAATCCATCATGTCCAGCCCCAAATGATCGGCAGTGCGGCGAAGGAAGGTCATGTTAATAGCAAACTCTTCCGTACTCCCAGAAACCGCACGCAGAGCAGCCTGCACATTATCGAATTCCAAATTGGATTGAAAAACGAATTGCAGCGACTGAAACGCTGCCTGAACAAAGCCTACTACCGCCAATATCTTTCCCCACACATATCGGAAACCTTCCAGCGCGCTTTTATAGTTGCCGATATTGCGCACATAAATGCCCATCTGCTTGTCGGCATTCTTCAGTGCATTATCCAACTTCGATATCTCTTTGGCAAGCGCTACAGCCTCCTTGTTGGTTTTATTCAGCTTACCCGTTACCGCATCGAACGCGTTCGGCATATTGCGCAACTGGTCCCGCAGTCGTCCCAGTTGCGCCTGCATGGCCTTGTAACTGCCTTCCGCTGCATTGACAGTATTCTTTGCATTCTTGAACGCAGTGTTCATGGCATTCACGCGCGGCACTATCTCCTGCACGCGTTTATTGATATTAGTCAGTTGCTGATCGTAATCAGCCTGACCAGGTTTAAGCGCCTTGTACTGCGCCTGCAGGCCTTTTAATTCCGCTTCCAGTTGAGCCACGGAAGACTTTGATATATCCACCACTTGGGCCAACCCCTTCTGTAGTAACTTCAATTCTGACAGATGGGCGATGGAATCGTCTACTTGCTTGTTGTAGTTCTTCATCGCATCAGTAGCTCCCGCCTGGCTGGCCGAGAATGATTTGATGATGGCGGCGTACGACCTCAGCTCATCGTTGAGCCGCTTCTGTTCTTTTTGTAACCGGGAAATAACCGATTCCAGCGATTTGCCGAATTCCTCAGAAGCGATACGTGCTTCCTTAATGGCCGCCTGATAGGCGGGAAAATCGAATAGCTGGGTGTGCTTAATGGGAGGCATTACGGCTGATTGCGTTCATGTCAGCCGTCCCTGGCTATGGGATCAAAAATACACTAAATTCTTTAGCAAATTAAAAGTACCGCTGCGGATTTGTCGGCAAAGGTGTCAGTTCGGAAATATCAACCTCCTGGCTGATTTTATCTAGTTCGATCATGTAATCGATCTCATCGATATCACCTGCTTCTCGGCGAGCCTCCAGCGCTTTGTATCGCTTGTTGATTGCTGCCTGGTGGGCAAGGTCAGGATAGTCGGCGGCCAGACCTGATTTTGGGTAATCTTCCAAAAACTCAGCGATCCAATGCCGGGCGTCCTGCCGTTCTGCTTTGGTCGGCGCGGGACCATTATACGAATTGCTTTCGCGCCCGAACAGCAGCCGAAGTAACATCCAGACGCCCCAAACAAGGGTCAACACAATTGTAAATAAAATCACCCAGGCCATGGGTTAAAGATACTACGACTTATACAGTTGCGCAACGGTTTACGATAGAGAATTCATCGTCCCACAGCTCCATTTCGCCCTTATACACCTTATGCAGCGGGTTGGTGAGTTCTTTGTACGCTGCTTTGGCCGTATATGCCCTGCCGTTAATCGTCAGGGAAGAGTGATCGAACATTACAGATGCTGCTTCGTGGGCGTCAGCATCCAGGTTGATCAGCTCAATCTTTACCCAGCGGGATAGGTAGTTTTGTAGTGTTCGCTGCTTGCCGGTTGACACCTCCCGGTACACCTCTCGGTCGCCTTCCGGCTGCCGATCCACCAAGGCCATGGGTAAGCGGTACTGTTGGTAGAAATCGGGTATATCGGCGTACTCAACGCCAAACAGATACCTGTCATGCCGAAACCGGAAGTGTGCTGATTGGATATCCAGCGTTGATTTGTCATTCCGAACTTCGATATAATTCGACTCCAGCAGCACGGCGCCGCCGGTGTTCCGGTAAATCCGCAGCTTATATATCCCGTTAACCAATGCAGGCACTACCATGGTGCAGTATATGTTGTACTGGGTATTGGTGGGCGAGTCGAGAAAATGCTGCTCCAGCATACCAGCATTGCTGTTTGCTACTGTCCCGGTTGTGGCATTCACGACCGCCACCCGGAGGTCGGCGAAGTTCGAGAAATTCAACCCCGCATCATTCGGAGAAGCGATGTAGAATGCCATAGCTTCCGATGGGTAAGCAATAGGGCAAAATAGCCTGTCCCGGTCCCTGTTGTAAGACCACGGTATTTCCGGTTGCTCAGAGCTCGGCGCGGCGTCCATCCACCGAAGGAATGAATACTTGTTGATCTTCATTTCTTGAACTTTTTTTCGTAGTACAATATTTTCGAATAGAACTGGAATTCAGTCAGCAAATGGGGAGTTGCAGTGCCGTTCTCTTCCATCACTGAGCATATATCCATAAACTCCAGCTCCCTGGTGCGGAGAATGTTGTCACGTTCATATGGGTTAAACTTCATGGGTGCCTGTTTACCGAGAAAATACAGGTAAACTTCATTGCGTTCCTTCTCCAGGACCTCGTCTCCCAGCGCTTCAGCAATTTTCAATAATTCAAGTCGCTTTCGGTATTCGAACTGTGTCCAGTCGTCATCGAAGAGTTCTGGAAAGTAAAGGTGTCGTTCCGTATCAAGTTTTTTTTTACCTGATCGAGCAGCTCCCGGATGCGGCCGCCGGTGAGGCCGGGCAACTTTTCCATCAACTTTTGCAAACCTTCTACCGACCGATCGGTCACCTCCATACCATCCACTGATTTTACCAGGCACAAAAATGACAACGCCGTATAGTCTAGCCCCGAGAGCTGGGAGAACAGTCCCAGTCGCAGATTTTTCATTTCCTCAACCGCGGCATCTTTATTATCTGCTTGCAAAAAGGCAATGGCTTTCTCCAGATGATCGTCGATATCCTGTATGGTATTACCGATGCCGACATCTTGCAGCAGGTAAGCGCCGAATTCTTTTGCCACGACGATTGGCAGCTCTTTGACCGAGCTATAGTAAACTACCTCTTTATCGTCAATAACGAATGATTCCATGGATCAGATAAGTTGATAAAGCAGTTGAACAAAAAGGCATAGCAGCGTGGTACAGTGTCTCCGTTGGCGAGTCCCAGATGGCTCCAAGCGCCACGGGGAAATGGTACAATCCTGCCAGCCAGAAGCCAAGGCAAAGCATGCACTCGGCCGGCGGCATCCAGTCGACCCGGTGGGCCTGGTACCATTCCATCCCGCCCCATTTCCGGAAGGCTAGCAGGCAGGTAGTAACCAGCAGCGCAGTTATGAAAGTTTCTTCTGCCATTTTTCAGCTTTTGCGCCGGCCTTTTTGGCCCACTTCTTTCTTTTCTTTTTCATCCATTCCATGGCTTTTCGTTCACCCATATTCTTCAGCTTCTGCTCCAGCAGTGCCGCTCTTTCATCTAAAAGCATCCTGGTATAGTTTGAGGGTAACCGACCGTAAAATCGATGCGGAACCCGGTGTATGGATACATAAGAATGGTGTCAGGTTGATCGACCGAATAGACATCGCTCATGTTGTTTTTTACATACCCGTCGAAAATGTCCTCTACGCGTTCATCGAAGTAACGGTTGATGGATTTGACCCATTCAGATTTCATCAATACGGCCTCAAAATCGGCTTTTAGCCGTTCGGTATAGATATAGTCGCGGCTGGGATCGACTTGCTTCAGATTGCCCCAAAATATCACCGACAGCTCGCGTGTTTTATCATTTCGCTGAAAGCCCGTGTAATAAGGGGTCGATTCCTCGCCCCTAACGGCAATAAACGAATACGACCGCAGGGTGTCGTTCGGAACGACGTTGAAGTACTCTCCATTGCCCACATAGACCTTTGGAACTCGTTTACCACCTTCAAAGTGCTCCCATGCCCTGCCAAAGGATTGTTCCAGCCACGGAATAGTGGCCAAATCCTCCTGGATCGACTGGATCACCACATCGAGTCCAACGGGCGCGTCAACGAGTGGTATGTTGGGAACTTTGTATTTCACACGAGCGTTTTTTCTTCTGTTATCTCAACTTCATAGTGATACGAAGCACTGACACCACGCGATAGTTGGTATATCACGAACGGCCCTGGCTTGATGGTTATTTCGGTGACCATCCGAACCTCTTGTTCTGGGTCATGCCGCAAGTAAACCAACTCGCCAATGTCGTATTTGCTTTCGATCATCATCTGAGTAGCTGCCTTTGGTAATCAATAACGAAATCATCCAAAATAATCTCTTGCACATTGGGTAGGAACGGAACGGGTACGCCGTAGATGTCTTTGCCGTATCGTTTTTCCAGCACCCCAGCTTTCTGGTCCTGGGAGAAGATATTCGACTCATTCTTGCCTACTTCGAGCGTCAGCTTGCCCCGGAAATCGCCCTTTAATTTTAAATCTATCGGCTCCCACCGGCCTTTATATTTGAACGACCGGTACCTGCCCAGGCTCCCGCCAGTAGCATCGCGACCCCGATCCAACTGCTGGCGGTTGAGGTCAAGTATTTTCTCGTCATTCTTCCGAAGTGATTTGCGCAGCGATTCAGCCGCATCGGGCAGCTCGAGCGGCAGGGCAAACAGCGTTGTTACATATTCTCCCACTACCCCCATACAGATCGCTTTTTCGAAGCCCTGGCCATGTTATCACAGGGCGCGCACGGGCCGGATAAATTTGAGAAGTCAAACGACAGCGCTTTGATCGCCGCCGACAGCTTCGCTTGCTCGCCCCGCATGCCATTTTCCTGGTTGTCCAGCGCGACCATGGCCATGCCGGCCACCTTCTGCTTGTCGCGATTGTCACGAAGCGAGAAGGTGAATTCTTCCAGGAAAGAAACAACCAACTGCCTTGTCAAGG
>JBDHYE010000107.1:0-5985 GCA_039811245.1 Chitinophagaceae bacterium
TTTATTGGTCTTTGATTTTGCTTTTCTTATCGGGCATGTTTGATGCTGTAAGTGTAGTGATAAGAGGTACAATATTGCAACTCCATACTCCCGACGCTATGCGTGGTAGGGTAGCTGCTGTCAACACGATGTTTGTTAGCAGTAGTAATGAATTGGGAGAGGTAGAAAGTGGCTATACCGCTGCTTGGATGGGTACGGTTCCTGCAGTGATTTTTGGCGCTTCAATGACCTTGAGCATTGTATGCATAACGGCTCTGATGGTGCCTAAATTGCGCCGCTTACAACTTCATAATCAGAAATAGTGTAATGCTTATTTAGCCAATTCAATTTTGGCTTTTTTATTTTTTATTTTTTGACCTTTAATTAGTTCAAAAGCCTTGGCTAACCTACTTCTCCTTACGGCTACAAAGGCACAAAAATCTTTTACCTCTATTAAGCCAATATCTTCTTTTTTTAATTGCCCTACTTGGCTCAAAAAACCTACTACATCTATTTTATTGACCTTATCTTTTTTACCTAAAGAGATATATAATGTACTCCATTGCGGTTTATCGGGTACGTTGAAAGGAGCTCTTAAGGTCTTGTGTTCATATTGTTCTCCAAGGTATGAAGGGGCGTATTCTTGTGCTCCAATCATTATAATAGCAGTGCCGCTAGCGTCCATACGGGCTGTTCTGCCATTACGATGTGTAAAAATTTCAAGAGTAGGAGCAATGTTATAATGTATGATATATCGGATAAAAGGTATGTCAAGACCTCTTGAAGCGATATCTGTTGTGATTAATATATAACTAGTACCATTTCTAAATTTACAAAGTGCTGTTTCTCTATCGCGCTGTTCCATAGCACCATGATAATATTCGTTGTAGATGCCTCTGCTTTTTAGGTATTGGCTAAGGTCTTCTACATCTGCTCTATGGTTACAAAATACAATACTTGGTCGGTCGCCATTATGGCAAATTAGTTGGAATAAACGTTCTTCTTTAGTTTCTGTAGTGCAATCTAAGATTTCTATTTTTAATTGTTGTTTCTCTTGCTCATCACTTTCAATATAATTGAGTTGCTGTGCATTTTCAAAAGGTATAAACGGAGGGATTTGTGCTTGAGCAGTTGCGGAAACTAATAATGTATTTTTTAATGCAGATAGTTGTTGTACTATTTCTTTTACTTCCTCTTCAAAACCAAATTCTAAATTTTTATCATACTCATCTAGTATTAAAGTTTGTATATTCTGGGTTTTAATTGAGCCTCGTCTAAGGTGGTCTGCCAATCGGCCTGGTGTACCAATAATGATATGGGGTGCTTCAATTAAGTTTTGTTCTTCTATTTCTCTTTTATGCCCACCATAGCAACTGCTTATTTTTAAACCTGTACCAAGCTGTTTATTTACGTTTTCAATTTGCAATACAAGCTCCCTTGTTGGAGCAATAATAAGCACCTGACAGGCTTTTAGTTCTTTATTGATATGACTTATTGCAGCTAATAGATATGCCAGTGTTTTGCCGCTCCCAGTAGGCGATAAAAGTAACAGATTAGAAAGGGATTCTTGCTTTGCTAATACTTCCTCTTGCATAGTGTTAAGCTGATTAATCTTGATATTTTGTAGTAGCAAAGCAATGTTCCACATTAGGATAAAATTTTAAGGGGCAAAGTTACGTTACTTCATTGCAATAGGCTTTGAAATATTTTGGTGCTAAAACATTTGAATTTGTCAATGCTATTTTCACTCACTCATTTTACTTATAATACTTGTAATTAACTTAAAATATATGCTGTTTTTTAAATTATTAAATTGATTAAAAGGAGTATTAAACCTCTTTTAGTTTTTTTAGTCATATAGACACTTGAGGTAAAATTCATTTTATGTTTTTGCTTATTAATTTTGTCGGATATTATTAAAAAAGCAATTCACCTTAAGAGAGATACACTAAGACTATCATTTTTATGGTAGTCTTTTTTTGCACCTCTATTGCTTCAAATAACTCAACAAAAAAAGCTGCTTTGAAAAACTCAAAGCAGCTTTTTTATAATAGGGGTCTTCTAATTGTTATTGAAAGATATTACCCATTTGAGCTTGTATTTTTTCGGCTAAAGCATTGGCTTTATCTTTTAATGCTTTACCTGTTTTAGCATCGCCAAAGCTTTCCATATTTTGACCCATTTGGTAGATGAGCGAAGTATTTTCTTTTAAGGTGTTAGCTTCTTGATGTTTCAAATTGTCATTCATATCAAGCACCCAATTTATTTCATCTTCACAATTTTTTGCAATTTTGTTCACCAATTTTGCTCCTTTGTCTTGGGCTCCGGCTTGTGTATAGGCTAGTGCCATCATAAAGCTTACTCGGTCATATTGCATACTGCGCTCACTAATTGATCCCATTACTTTATCCAGTATTTTTATAGCATCTTCTTTTCTACCTTGAGTGGTTAAATGTTCTGCTACTTTTGCAGCGCCTATGCGGTAAGCATAAAACATTAGTCTATTTTTTTCATCAAAATAAACATTGTTTTTATCTGCATTACCCCATTGATATACGTTGAGGTAAAGGTTTAAACATTTATCAACGTTAACAAAACCAGGCTCTCTACTTGGTGTGTTCACGTGAATACTATCTGTATATTTAAATGGCATTAAACGGAGTACCACGCCATCGGTACGCATATATTGACTAAGGTTAAGATAGTTGTCACCAGGTAAACCACCACCAAAATAGATAGGTCGTTTCCAACCTTCTTTGGCAATACCTGCTATGATATTCATTATAGCAGCTTGATCTTTTGATAAGTAAGGTTTATCCCAAACGAAACGCATGTCTGTACTTACATTGTTAGAATCTTTTGCGGGTAATAAGCCATCTGCTATAAGCTGACTTACACTAGGCGTATTAACTACATAATTTTTTGTTGGCATGTAGTTTACATTACTACCATCACTTAAAGTTTGTTTAGCACTAGGGTCATTAGAGGCCATAAACTTACAAACTTCTTCAAGGTTAAAATACTTATCAGATGCTACTCTCGGGTCATTTAAGTAATAGAGTACATTACTTCTGTCGCCCGTAAAGGCTTCTTTAGACCATATCATTGGTACTGCATCGGCATCATTGACTTTATAGGTTAATTGTTCAATATACCAATCTATACCTAGTAAGCTTGTATTAATAGTTCTAACATCAGTACGGATACCTTCTACCTCTTGTAGATACCAAAGCGGGTAGGTGTCGTTATCGCCAAAAGTAAATAAGATGGCATTGCTATCACAAGACATTAATGCATTATAAGCAGTTGCTCTTGCTAATGTTTTTTCGGAGCGGTCATGATCGTCCCATTCTACATTGGCCATTAATACGGGTACTGCTAATAAACATAAGGCACTAGCCCCAATGGTAGCCACTTTAGGTTTTGAAATTTTGGCCAACCATTGTTGTACCATAAGCACTCCTAGACCAATCCATATCGCAAACGCATATGTAGAACCAGCAAAGGCATAATCACGCTCACGGGGTTGAAGTGGGGGCATGTTTAGATATATGCCTATAGCGATACCTGTAAAGAAGAATAATAAAAAGACTACGAAATTGGCTTGTTTATCTCTTTGATATTGATAAAATAGTCCTAATAAACCTAAGATAAAAGGCAATAAATACAGTTCATTTCTTGCTTTATTGTTTTTATAATTATCGCCCATTTTATCTAGATCACCAACTTTAGACTTGTCTAAAAATTTAAAACCGGTAATCCAATTTCCGTTTGAAGCCTCACCTTGCCCCTCAAAGTCATTTTGTCTGCCAGAGTAATTCCACATAAAATAACGCCACCACATCCAATTCATCTGATAGCCCATAAAGAATTTTAAATTATCTTTAGAGGTGGGTCTTTCATTAGCATTTAAACCAAGATATGCTCTATAAAAAGAAGCATGGTCTGCTTGATTATACTCCCATATTCTAGGGAAAAAGCGAGTGTCTGAAAAAACGGGTTCTTTTTTATCGCCTACATCAACATATTCAGGTTTCCCATCTTTAGTTGTTGCATAATACACATCACCGGTTACTTTCATTTTTTCAACCGGGCTATCAAAATCTGGACCGGTAAGTAGGGGTTGAGAACCAAATTGCTCCCTGCTGATATAGCTTAATAATCTATTGGCATCATCAGGGTTGGTCATATCTATTGCAGGGTCAGCTTTTGAGCGTATCACTGGTACGATATATACGGAGTATCCTATAAAGATAAACATAGCACATAATACAGCGGTATGCATTAAATAGTACCCTTTTCTTTTTGCAAAAATTAAAGCCCAAATTAATGCAGCAATTACGATTAAAATAAATGTAATAGCCCCTACGTTAAATGGTAAATGGAAGCTATTGACAAATAATTTGTCAAAGGCAAAAGCTAATTTAGGTACCCCTTGTAATACTCCAAATTGAACAAATGCTAATATTAAAATACTAACTAAAAAAGCTATTGCTAGTCCAATTTTAGTAACCTTATATCTTTTGTAATAATAAATAATCCCTACTGCTGGTATAATCAATAAGTTCAGTAAGTGGATGCCTACCGAAAGTCCTACCATATATGCTATAAGCACCAACCACTTGTCTGCATGCTTTTGATCGGCTACGCTTTCCCATTTTAACGCTGCCCAAAAACTAATAGCCGTTACAAAAGAAGAAGTAGCATATACCTCTGCCTCAACCGCCGAAAACCAAAAGGTGTCAGAGAAGGTATAAGCCAATGCTCCTACAAATCCAGCACCCATTATTAATAACAATTGGTTGCTGTTGGGTTCGTCTTCTGTTTTACCCACCAATAGCCTTTTGGCAAAGTGGGTAATGGTCCAAAACAAAAATACTATTGTAAGAGCGCTCATTAATGCAGAAAAGCTATTGATAGCAAAAGCTGCATGCTCTTTATCTGCAAAAATGCCAAATAACCTTTGTAAAAGCATAAATAAAGGCGCACCAGGAGAGTGTCCTACTTCTAATTTATATGCACAAGATAAAAACTCTCCACAGTCCCAAAAGCTTACTGTGGGTTCTAAGGTCATCATATACACGGTCATAGCGATAATACCTGCTAACCATCCGGATAGGTTATTGACTTTACGGTAATTCATTACAAAGGGAATATTTTAATTTTAAAATGATAAGGGGCAAAAATATAAAAATAAACTTTGGAAACGACAGCTTAAAATGAAATGTTTGAATAATATTTTCATAAATAAATCAATTCATTTTAAGCAGGTCAAAAAATATTAACCAATAGCTTAATGCATAGGATTATACAGTTGAGCGATCGCATTTTGTAAATGCTGTATTTTCTGTTTATTCAATGGGCTTTCTTGGTTGAGGTCTTTTTTAGTTGTAAGGGTTTGAATAAAACGCTTATAAAATTGCACTTTTTGATCAGTGGTCACTATTGGGTCATTAAGTATTTTCCAGCGTTGTTTGATGGTATTTAATAACACATCAAAGCTTTCAATATTGTTTACTTTTGAACAATAATTTAAAGTGTTTCGCTCCCAATGATTACGATTTTCTTCATCAGTTTGTGGTATGATAAGCTGTTTGAACAATATTGTATCATTAGCTTGCGCTGCTTCACTTATTATTTGCCACAGGCTCTGATCTAAAGCAGTATTCGCTTTATGCCAAAGAAGTGCTCTTACTAAACTATCTTTTTGAGGATATTGATTTTCATAAAGTGCTTCTACACTTGCCGCTTGAACGAAATACGATTTTTCATTTAAGGCTTGTAGCAACATTTCAGTTTTTCTTTCAAATTTACTTTTTCCCAATACTGCTATGGCTGTAGCTTTTGTTTTATGGTTTGATTCTTGTTCTGTCAGATGTATTATTTGTGCTTTCCAAGTATCATAATGTTCGGGATTTACAAATTTTGCTATTAGCTCTAGGCTGTTAGTGCGTATTGAGGCTATTGGGCTTTGTAATCCTAACCTGATGATTTCTTTAAACTCTT
>JBDHYE010000108.1:0-5953 GCA_039811245.1 Chitinophagaceae bacterium
TTCCAGACTTCAAAGTAATATTCCTTTAGGGTATTAAGCTTAAACGAAAATGATATTTTCTTATTGTTTATTTTTACAAATAGCTCAAATTCTGCCAAAAATAAAACAAAATTGACGGTTTTTTTAGCTGCTAGTGTGCACAACAAAGTATTTTTTCACTTTTCCACATAAATTTTGAAATATTTGGATATTGTCTTGTTGTTTTTAAATGAAGCTTTCGAAAATAAAATTTGTTTTTAATTTCAAACCCTTACATTTGCCTCAATTAATTACAAAAAGTTTAAATTTTAATAATATGTTTTGGACACTAGAATTGGTTTCCCATTTAGAAGATGCTCCATGGCCTGCTACAAAAGATGAGTTAATAGATTATGCTATCCGCTCTGGAGCGCCCTTAGAAGTAGTAGAAAATTTACAAGAACTAGACGATGAAGGTGAGGTTTATGAAGGTGTTGAGGATATTTGGCCAGATTATCCTACACAAGAAGACTTTTTCTTTAACGAGGACGAGTATTAATCAATAAGATTTATCATTAAGGAGTACCAATATTTTTACATTACTCCTAAAGTACTATTTATTATCTTTAAGAGTAAAGATATAAATCTAGTTTTTTCAACCAAGAAATTATAATGTGTTGCTGTGCATTATAATTTCTTGGTTTTGTTATTGGGATAATATTCACCTGTTATTTTATCCATTAATAAAGTGTTTTGCTTTTTTTAATGAGTAGCTTTTAGCAAATGCTTATATTTGCTAGCATATAACCTATAACCTAATTTTTATTGCAATGAAGTGGTCCAATTTTAAATTCCTACCCTTATTAATCATTCTAATTAATGCTACTGTATTTAATTTATCTGCACAAACTAATTCAGAACGTAGTGCCTATTATTTTGCAGGGACAAAAGCCTCATCAAAGTATTTTAATACTTTGATGCTTCAAACAATAGATTTGTGTAAGGAACAAAAAATTGATGAAACAACTTTGTTAAGTCAATATGCGCTAATTGAAAGGCGATATGCTACACAAGAAGATACTATAGCATTATTGGCTCAAGAGTTGGTACAATTGCCTACATCAAATTGGTCTAAAAAATTTAAAAAGAACCTTCAGTTATTTGCAAAAGGCAATACTGATGAGGCTTTACAGCAGTTGCTCCAAAAAAAGTATCGTTTAAATCCATCAGAGCAACAAGCCGCTTATTTGATTTTTAAACTATCGGCTCATGATAGTGAAAGCCTATTTTTTCTTGCTCCTAGCGTTAAAGACTCTTTAGCTCAAGTATGGGAACATAGATACGATAATTTGCCACAGCTAAACACTAAAGCTTTTATCACAAATAAAATTTATGCTGCACAAAAACTAGCTCAAGATAATGAGTTAGATGCAGCTTTAGGCTTATTATTAGAGGCTGATAAATGGGTACAACAATTACCAGATGCCAATACCGATAAAATTAAATTAGGAGCATCTATTGCGTATCTTCTTGCTGCACACTACCTCGAAAAAGGCGCTATTGATCCTGCTTACCGTTTTGCTAAAAATTTGGAAGCTTATTATAACACGAATTCTAACTTAGGTACTGTACGTGAAAAAATTGCAGCAAAACATTTATTGGCTAAAATATATAAAATCTCTGGAGCAATGCATGAGGCGCTTGTAAATTATGAAGCATTGATAGAGCAGTATGCATCTTTTTCTGAAGATTACCCAGAATATTATCTGCCAAAAAAAGCTACCGCTCATGAAGAATATGGTGAAGTGCTTCAATATTTAGACCGCTTTGCCGATTATGAAAGCCAACTGCGTAAAGCGATTGCTATTCGGAATACCATTGCATCTTGGGGAAATCCTTACTTAAATATTGCCTTAGCATTATGTTATAAAAATTTGGGTCATAAATTAATGAACACCGATTTGAAACTAGAATTGGCTAAAAAGGAATGGCTACTCGCCAAAAGCACTTTTGATAACTTAGAACATAAAATACCTTTGATGTCTTGGGTAAATCCATATTGTCAAGTATTATACAGTTTAGCAATGTCTGAATATGCGGTAAAAAATTATGCTGCAGCAATTCCTTTTTTCAACCATTCGCTTGAGTTAAGAACACGTATGATGTCATTTAGTCCCGACAATAATGAAGGAGAATATATTAATATCTTAATGCAGAATGCAACCAACTATTTTTATAATAAAGATAAAAAACCTTCATTAGAATGTATTGATAAGGCAATTAAAATTACAGAGCAATACCATTATACAGATAGAACTAAAGCTATTGAAAACTTTAAGTTAGAAGTAGAAAAATTGTAATTTTATAAGCACTTATGGCATTCAAACGATTATCTTTAGAGGCATATATTCAGGGTGTTTTGTCTTCTGATATTTCTATTTTAGGCAGGGCTATTAGTTTGGTAGAATCTACAAAACCATCAGACCAAACATTAGCGCAAGCCTTAATAGAAGCCATTCTCCCTAATACCGGTGCGTCTTTTAGAATTGGTATTACTGGTGTGCCTGGTGTAGGTAAAAGTACCTTTATAGAGCATTTTGGTCTCTATTTATTACAGCAACAAAAGAAAATAGCAGTGCTTGCCATTGACCCTAGTAGCAGCATCAGCAAAGGCAGCATTCTCGGCGATAAAACCAGAATGGAAACTCTTGCCACTCAAAATAATGTATTTATTCGCCCATCAGCATCAGGAGCCAGTTTAGGGGGTATAAGTTATAAAACCTATGAGGCGATGCTGCTTTGTGAAGCAGCAGGCTTTGATACCATATTAATTGAAACTGTTGGGGTAGGGCAGAGTGAAACAGAAGTAGCACAGATTTGTGATTTCTTCTTACTCTTAATGCTTTCTGGTGCCGGCGATGAACTACAAGGCATAAAAAGAGGTATTATGGAAATGGCCGATGCTTTAGTGCTCTCTAAAGCAGACTCTGGCAATTTAGAAAAAGCCAAGATTGCAGCTGCAGAATATGCTAGAGCATTACACTTTTTACCTCATCACCCATCAGGTTGGCAAGCTCCCACAATGTATTGCTCCGCTTACGAAAATTTAGGCTTTGATAAAATTTTTGAAACCCTTAATAGCTACGAAACACATACCAAACAAAATGGCTATTTTGCTCAAAAACGAAAAGACCAGCAGAAAGCCTCATTTCATAGATTATTACAGCAATACCTGCAACAATTATTTTTAAATAAAGAAGGAATACACGAAAAAATAAAAGACTTAGAATCTAAAATAGAGCAGGGTAGTCTAAGCCCCTACGCTGCATTACAATTACTTTTCTAAATCTTAATATCAGAAGCATAGAATAGTTATTATAATAGCTATTAGCTAGCTCTATTTTTAATAAAAAACAAGAGCAATAAGGTGTACTTACACTTTTATTGCTCTTTTGAAATAAACCATTTTACTTCTGTACTATTCTTCTAAATAGCCAAACTTACCTAAGTTATAATCTTCAAAGGCTTGAAGAATTTCTTCTTTAGTATTCATTACAAAAGGGCCGTGTGCAGCTATGGGTTCTAATATTGGAGCGCCGCTCATCACTAATACAATACTTTGTTCTAGGGCTTCAATTTCAAAATCGGTACCCTTATTTTCTAATAGTACAAATTGGTTTTGTTCAATGCTTTGCCCTTCTATTTTCAGTTTCCCTTCAAGTACTAAAAATGCAGTATTGTAGTGTTCAGGGAAACTAAATTGAGCTGTTGCTTGTGCTTGTAATTTGGCATTAAATAAATAAACAGGAGTAAATGTAGCTGCTGGACCTTCTATGCCTTTATAAGAACCCGCTATGATCTCAATAGTACCTTGACCATTATTTAATGGATAATGCGCTATGTCACTAGCGCTAATATTTTGATATTTAGGTGCACTCATTTTGTCTTTAGCTGGTAGATTTACCCATAATTGCACCACTTGAAATTCGCCTCCTTTTTTACTCCATTCTGTTTCATGATATTCTTTGTGCAATACCCCTGAAGCCGCTGTCATCCATTGCACTTCTCCTGCTGCTATCACACCTCCGGCACCAGTACTGTCGTGGTGGGCTACTTTACCTTTATACACTAGGGTTACTGTTTCAAAACCTCTATGTGGGTGCACGCCTACACCTCTAGGGCTATCGGTAGGACCAAAATAAAAAGGTGCATTGTAATCTAAGAGTATAAAGGGACTCATGCGCTGCATACCAATACCTTTAGGCCCAGGTATAATATTATGAACTTTAAAACCATCGCCTACAAAATGTGTTGGACCAGGACTAACAATCCGTTCTACTTTTCTAGTATTCATATTAATGATATTTTATACTGCAAAGCTAAGCCAGATAGCTAGTCCTAAACATTGATCTAGGATAAGAACTTATTATAGGTTCAAACGTTGTTTAATTAGATTCAATTAAAGCGTTTCTTTAAGCCATTTGAAAAATTCTCGCTGCCATACTAAACCATTATGGGCTTTAGTTACCCAGTGGTTTTCATCAGGGAAATATAAAAATTTGCTTTTAATACCTTTGAGCTGTGCTGCTTGAAAGGCATGTTGACCTTGACCTATAGGTACTCTAAAATCTAATCCCCCTTGGATAATCAATATGGGCGTATTCCAATTTTCAACAAAATTGCTAGGATTAAACAACTCATAACTTTTTGGTGGGTTTTTGCCCCAATATGGGCCACCAATATCATAATTAGCAAACCACAACTCTTCTGTAGTACCATACCAACTTCTTAAATCAAATAAGCCACAGTGTGAAATAAAAGTTTTAAATCGGTTTTGGTGTATCCCTGCTAACATAAAAACACTATATCCGCCATAGCTAGCACCTACACAGCCTAATCTTTTTTTATCTACATAAGATTCTTTAGCAATATCGTCTATTGCAGCAAGGTAATCTTTCATAGCCTGTCCTCCCCAATCTTTACTAATTTCTTCATTCCATTTTACTCCCCAGCCAGGCATGCCACGTCTATTGGGTGCAATTACAATATAACCTTGTGCTGCCATAAGTTGGAAATTCCAACGATAAGAATAAAACTGAGACAGCGCACCTTGTGGACCTCCTTGACAATAGAGAAGGGTAGGGTATTTTTTAGTTGGGTCAAAATGAGGAGGATATATTACCCATGAAAAAAGATCTTTTCCATCAGTGGTTTTACAGATTCGTTTTGCTATTTTACTTAACTTCAATCCTCCATATATTGCATCATTCTCTTTACTGATAGGTGTCATGAGTCCGTTTTCTTTATCTATTGCAAAGATTTCAGAGGCATGGTTCATATCAGTACGTGTTACTATTAACTCGTATTTTGTCTCACCTACAATCCCTGTAATATCAAAATCACCATTAGATATTTGTTGAATTAAAGGTAGGTTTCTAGTGCGTAGATTACCCGGTACATCTATTTTGAAAAGTTGCTCAGTACCTTTCCAAGCAGCAGTATAATATATTTCCTCTCCGGTGTTGCTCCAAGCATAAGATCCTACAGATTCGTCCCAATGACTACTAATGTTTCTTTGATAGTTGGTGCTTAGTTCTAAAAGTACTAAATCATTTTTGTCGGCTTCATATCCATCGGTTTTCATGCTGGTAAAGGCTAAATATTGTCCATTAGGGCTAAATTTAGGATTCATATCATAACCCATTCTACCTTCTGTTAGGTTTTTAGTAGTGCCCGATTGAAGCTCGTACCAATAAATATTGGTATTGGTACTCACTGCATAATCTGTACCAAATTTCTTTTTACATACATATACTAAAGCATCACTATTAGGCGACCACACAAAATCTTCTGCGTCACCATGAGGCTTTTGTGGGCAATCGTAAGGCATATTTTCTAATAGGTCTTTGGCTTTGCCTCCTTTTATGTTTTCAATAAAAAGATGTGAAAATTTACCCTCACTCCATTTGTCCCAATGCCTATAATTAAGACTGGT
>JBDHYE010000109.1:0-5934 GCA_039811245.1 Chitinophagaceae bacterium
TAACGATAAGCTTTAGCTAATTGATCCGCCGAGTGTAAACCTTGTTTAATTTCCCATTGTAGAAATTTTAAAACATAATTAAAGAGATACTTTTGAAAGAATTTTTTCATAAATTTCTATAAAAGAGCCATTAGCAGTATTGAGATATGCCCTAACTATTTGTGTTTAATTTTCTAAAAAATGTACTGCCTCTGCTAAAATAAAAAAACTCCCACAAATGAGCAACGCATCATTTTCTTTTAAGTTTTTTTTAGCAGCTTTAGTAGCATCTGCTACACTTGAAAAAGCTTGTGCATTTAGTTGTGCTTCTTGGGCTAAAATACTTAATTCCGTACTATCTAAGGCCCTTGGTATTTGCGCAGCACAACAGTAATAATAATTATCCTTAGGAAATAAAGTAAGAGCGGTACGAACATCTTTATCTTTAACAAATCCTATTACAATATGTTTGTTTTCTGCTTGTACTAGTTTCCATTGTTCTAAAACATACTTTAAACCGGCAGGATTATGAGCTACATCTAATATTATTTTTGGTTTTTTTTGAAAAAGCTCCCATCGCCCTCTTAAACCACTTAATGTTTTGGTATGCGCTAAAGTTTCAAGACTTTGAGGAATACTTAATGCCCACTGTTGGGTGATTAACACTTCTACACAACACAGTACTGTGGCAATATTTCTCCACTGATAATTACCTAGTAGGTCACATTTAAAATCATAGTGCTCTTGAGTGGCTAATTTAATGGCTTTTAAGTATTGATATTGCTCATCTTGCTTAGTTCTTACTAGTGCCCATTGTGCATCTGCATAAAAGCAAACTGCATTTTTCTTCATAGAATGTTCTAGAAAAACCAGTTCTGTTTCTTTTTGTCTTTCTCCTATTACAAAAGGTGTTTTCCCCTTAATAATTCCCGCTTTTTCTTGTGCAATAGCTTCTATGTTGTGCCCTAAAATATCGGTATGGTCTAAACTGATATTCGTAATAACCGATAGAATGGGTTGAATAATATTGGTACTGTCTAAACGCCCTCCTAAACCCGTTTCTATGATAGCAATATCACATTGCATAGACTCAAAATAACTAAATGCCATAGCTACCGTTACTTCAAAGAAAGAAGGCTTTAATTCTTGGAATAGGTTGTAGTTTTTGTTTACAAATTGAAGAACCCAATTGGCATCGATATTACTTCCATTTAATTTAATGCGCTCACTAAAATCTAAGATGTGAGGGGAGGTATAAAGGCCTGTTTTGTAACCTGCATTTTGAAATATTGCAGATAACATATGAGCTGTACTACCTTTGCCGTTGGTGCCGGCTATATGGATGCTTTTGAACTTGTTTTGAGGGTTGCCTAATGCTTCACACAGTTTATAAATATTGTCTAAACCTACTTTAATCGCACTTTGTCCGTATTTAGAAAATTGAGGAAACTGATGGAATAAATAGTCTATACAATCTGAATAGGTATTAAACATAGATTAGAGTGCTGTTATTGTTTTCGGGTTTTAAATCGAAAAGTAATATCCCCAAATTGCTCAGGCGGAGCAGATTCTTTTGGGTTAAATTTTACATGTTTTAATTTTTCTAATGCAATATTGTTAAGCCCCGCATTTGAGGAGCTTTTAATTTTTCGATCAATAATATTTCCGGCTCTGTTTACGGTGATTCTTAATACCACAACTCCACCTTTCTCAAAGTTGTCATAAATATTGGGGCTCCCAACAATGTAACGGTCACTAAAACTATGTCCTAGCCCGCCATTGCCTGGAGTACCACTATAGTTTTTTGATCCTGGAGTTCCTCCTGGTACACCTTTGTCTCCATCACCATTACCATCACCTTCGCTCGCACCTTGTTGGTTCATTTGGGCGGCATTACCTCCAGTGCCATTGCTTGAAGGGTAAAGTATTTTGGGCTGTTGTTGTACTTGTGTTTTCTGGTGGTCTTTATTAGGGTTAGACAGTGTATTGTTTTTGTTTTTTACAGTTGAAATGCTTGCGGCATCAATATCTGTAGGGTCTTCTAAAATATCATTGGTGCTTGATGAAGCTGTATTTTGTTGTGTTTCATGGCTTTGAGCTTCTGGCTGATAGGCAGGGTGTGCTGTTGAAAAATTTTGTTGGTCGCCACTGCCGTCATCGCTATTGCCTAGATTTACTTCCATGCCAAAACCTTGATCTGGAGCTAGTGTAGCCGGTAATTTGTAGCTTATAAAAATAAATAAAAGTAAGAGCACTAGATGAGTGCAAATGCTTATGATTGCAGCTTTTTTATTTATAGTATTAACATTCATTGGGTTAGTATCAGCTTATGCTTACTAGGTAAAGTTATTAAATTATCAAGGGTTTTATGCTTTTTTAACCTCTAATTTATTTATAATTTCTTTGATAAAATTGTTGATAAGGCGTTAAGCGCTTATCTGTTTTAAGTTTTAAAAAGTTAGAAGCCGAAATGAGAAGAGCTTGAACACTATTTTCGGGTAATTCCCGATACAAAAGTTTTTCTGTTTTGGCTTTATTTATAAATACTTTGGCTTGGCTGACATTGCTAAATGTTTTTACTACAACCATTGCCTGATCAGGGTTTAAAATGTCTGAAAATACATTTACTCCTAATCCATTAAATTTAATCATTGCAAAATCGCTTAAGGCAGCTCTAAAACCTTCTGTTTTACTATCTGGTTTTCCAAGTACAAATATACAATAATGGATTTCATTTGTATTGTAGCTAAAATGGTCTGGACTGTTTTCTACTTTATTGAGTACGACACTATCACTATGTTTTAGATTTAAGCTATCTGTTTTTATTTTGGTATTACTTAGCTTATTCGTATCTAATTTATTCAGTGTATCTGCTTTTTCTAATGCTTCTACTCTTACTCTTACGGCATCTATCCATGGCTTTAAAGAGTCAGATGGGTATTCTTTCAAATAGGCTTTAGCAAGGGTATCTGCTTTTTTATAATTACCTAAGGCTACTATCGCTTGTGCTTCGAGTACTTTGAATTTTCGAGTGTAATTAGGTTCATTATATGTTTTAAGTGCTTTTTGACAACGTGCTATCACTTCTTCATAAGCTCTATCATCTAATAGTTGATAACTACTAATATAGTAATCGGACACACTAACTTGTGAAGCACTACTATCTTCAGTTTTTATTTCATTTTCAGATATAGCCAAACTATATTTAGAATTAGGATAGTTGCTGATTAGTTCTTGACGTAATTTGTTTGCAGTTTCCAATTGGCCTTGTCTTAAAGCAAAGTTCTGCATCTTTATAGGGGTGATCAGGATAGTGTTTATTCAATGAATCTAAATAGTTTAGGCCTTCAAGATATTCGTCTAAATCTTTTATATAAGCACTACTTACATTAAGATAGGATTCTTGAATTAGTGTTTTAAGTTGTTTTCTTTGTTCTTCTGTTTTAGGAATTGCAGCAAATAATTTTTCTTCAATATCCATATTGGTATTGTCAATTGCTGTTTGGAGGCTATCTTCTGAGCTTTGGCTTATGCTGCCTAAAATGTTACTAGACCCTCTACGCCAATTATCACTTAGCGGTCTATTTCCCCATTTCTTTTTAAATTCATTATAACCTTGTTGTACAGCCACACTACTACCAAAATACCAATTACTAGTACCAGGATTATTATTGTTGGCATTGGCCAATGAGTTGGCACTTGCTGCCATTTGCACATTTAGGGCACTATCTTCTTTTTGTTTTTCTAAATAGCGCAAATATTTTTTAATTGCATTTTTTTGCTCTTTTTCATTCATTAATGAGAGCGTCAATAGGCTATCTGCATTATGTAATTGGTTATAGGGCTCCACAAGTTTATCTAAAGATTTACCTCTTTTAAGTGCTAAATCTAATTCAGAGTAACCTTCAAGTTTTTTTGCAAAATAGGAGGCACTATCAAATGAGCGTTTGGCTTCTGGATATCTTTTTAGATTGTATTGTAGATTTCCAAGGCTTGCAAAGGTAAGCGCCTTTTGTTTTGGTGTTGATTTGCCTGTTCTTAAACTTTTAGTATAGAAGTTTATAGCATTGTCAGTTTCATTATTTTGAGCAGAAAGCTTTGCTAGTAAGTAATACAACTGTTCATGATAAGTGGCATACTTCCCATCTTTAGTCATTTTATTTAACATTTTTAAGGTGCCTGTTTTATCTTGACCAGAGGCTATGCTGGCTTCTGCTTTATATTTATGTGCGTAAAAGTCCATTGCAATTTTGGGGTGCAATTGGATATTTTTATTAAAATATTTATATGCACTATCCTCTAAACTGGTATTCTTATAGAGTTGTGCACTTAAAAAAGAGGCTCTTTGGCGCGTATATAGGTCAACAGCTTTAGATGTTGCTACTTGGTTTAATTCTGTATTAGCATCACTATAATCACCTTGTTTAATTTTAAGATTGGCTTTTTCAAGAGCTATTTTAGCCTTCATGTTTTCAGAAACTTTTTCATTAGCATCTAAAAGATCCAAAATAGCTTCTGCATCTGAGGTTCTATTATTATCGGCATAGGTTCTAGTTAGCCATAATATGGCATCATTATGTGCAGGTTTATGTTTTAAAAAATTAAAAATGCCTTTTTTCTCTGCATGTACTAAGCCTTCATCTTTCTTAGCTTGATTCTTTTTCTTTTGTTGTTTAATTGTTTTCTGTAAGCCAATAATATATTTAAAACAGGTTTCTGCTTTTTCAAAATCCCCTTTATAATAATAAGCTTTACCCATTAACAAGTATAAATCGTCGGCCCATTTAGTACGTGGGTCGTGAATTTGAATACCCACAGATACTTTACGGATAATGGTATCCATATCAGAGGCAAATACTGTAGAGTCTTTGATGGGGTCAAAAGGAAATAAATCAATCAGTTCTTCATAATTATCTTTCTTACGGTTTTTCATATTATTTTGAGCCTCAAACATTTTATTACGGGCATTAAAATAATAGTTATATCGTGTGAAAATGTTTTGGCTATTTTTTCTTACAATGCCCCATTTCTTTTTGAGCATTTTTTCATTGCTCCAAGCATCTTGCTTTTTCTTACGTTTTAAGTCTAATTGAAGTTTGTATTTCTCTTCTCTTTTTTTCTTTTCTGCTTTTTGTTGTTTTTCTCTCTGCTCTTTCTTTTTGGCTAAGCTGTCGGTTCTAAGCTCTCTGAGTTTTTTTAAACTATCTGCTTTTTCTTTCCTTTGATTGGTAAGCTGTTCTAGTCTAGCTTTACGCATTTTGGTTAAGCTGTCAAGTTTTTGTTTACGTTGCGTGAGTATATTATCGTTATACATTTTTCGATAATGTTGGATACTGTCTAAGCGTGATTGGCGCACTACTTTTACACTATCTCTATACCTACGGCTTTCTTTATATTTTCTAATCACAGCTAAGCTGTCACTTCTTTTTTTCTGTATTGCTCTTACAGAATCCGTAATGTGTTTACGTGCATTTATAGCACTATCTAATACATGTTTTCTTTGAGCTTTTACAGAGTCTATTATTTTTTGCCTTGCAGCCCTTACTGCGTTTAAATGTGTGTTGCGTGCTTGGGTTACACTATCTCTGTATCTACGGCTTTCTTTATATTTTCGTATCGCGTTTAAACTGTCGCTTCTTTTTTTTAGTTTTTGTTTGAGTTGCTCTGCAATGGCTTTTCTAGCATTAACGGTGCTGTCAAGTGTATGCTGTCTAATGGTTTTAATAGAATCTAAATAACGGGCTCTGCTGTTTTTAATGCTGTCTAATTTATATTGCCTAGCACGACGAACGCTGTCTAAATAGTGCTTACTGCTTACATATTTTCTATGTTGAGCAATACTATCTGCTTTCTGTGCTTGTTTATATTTTAAACTATCAGAAGGATTCAGTTGTTGAGCTTTTGCGCTTTGCCAAAATCCAATCAGGCTTATAAAAAGTAATGTAAGTATATTAT
>JBDHYE010000110.1:0-5868 GCA_039811245.1 Chitinophagaceae bacterium
AAAAAAGAAATCATGAACTCAAAGGCATAGTGCATTTAGAGTATTGCAATTAAACCTTTTACTAGTACAAATCATGACAACAGCCGAAATACTCAAAAAAGTACGTCGAATAGAAATTAAAACAAAAGGACTAAGCAACCATATATTTGCAGGTGAGTATCACTCTGCATATAAAGGCAGAGGGATGTCTTTTAGTGAGGTGCGTGAATATATTCCGGGTGATGATGTTAAAAACATTGATTGGAATGTAACGGCACGTTTTTCGCACCCTTTTGTAAAAGTTTATGAAGAAGAGCGTGAGCTTACGCTGATGCTATTGGTAGATGTTAGTGCCAGTTCATTGTTTGGTACACATCAAAAAAGTAAAAGGGAATTGATGACTGAGTTGGCAGCAGTACTCTCGTTTTCTGCCACTACTAATAATGATAAAGTGGGGGTTATTTTTTTTAGTAATAAAATTGAAAAATATATCCCACCTAAAAAAGGGAAAAGCCATATCCTAAGAATTATTAGAGATCTACTCAGTATCGAAATTCAACCCAATACTCAAACACAAGTAAGCGTTGCGTTTGAATTTTTAAATAGTGTCATCAAGAAAAAAACGATAGCCTTTTTGCTTAGTGATTTTATAAGCGAATCTTATGAAAAACCATTAATGCTAAGTGCTCGAAAACATGATTTGGTAGGTATTCATGTTTATGATAGTTGTGATCAAAAATTACCCGAAATAGGTTTGTTTAAAGTACAAGATGCTGAGACCGGCATGAGCGAATGGGTGGATACTAATGATAAAAATTTTCAAATAAACTATGCCAAACAATTTGAAAAGCACAGAAGCTATTGTAAGCAAGTGTTTTCAAAAAGTGGCGCCAGTTTATTAAGTATTAGGACAGATATGGATTATGTTAAACAATTACAAGGTTTTTTTAAATCGAGATAATAGTTAGGCGATGATTAAAAAGTTTTTTTTAGGGCTTTATATAATTTTATTAAGCAGTATCCTATGTGTGCAAGCACAACAGCCTACTGTAACGGTTAAGGTGGATCCCTCTCAAATCGTTATTGGCGATGCCATACGATATTTTATTAGTGCACAGATAGATACCAGTAAAGAGCAACTGTATTGGGCGCAATTTCCAGATACTTTTAATCATTTAGAAATTGTAGAACGAGGCAAAATTGATACTATTAAAAATGGCAGTCAGTGGCAATTCAAACAAAAATTAACTTTAACCGGTTTTGACTCTGGAGCCTATACCATTCCTTCATTTTTATTTATTAAAAAAGATAGAAGTAGTAGCTTAGATAGTATTAAAACAGACAGTTTTAAGATTACGGTGCAAACTGTGCCTGTAGATACTCAACAGGCATTTAAAAACATCAAAAATATTGAGACGATAGCAGCACCTTCATGGTTTAGTAATAATTATGTGTGGCTTATTGTAGTGCTATTACTAATTGTGATAGGATTTATTATATGGTTTAAACGTAAGAAACAAGTTACATCACCAGTAATAGAAAAAACAGAAAGCCTGCAAGAGCGTAGTTTACGCCTATTAAATGAGTTAGACCAAGAACAATTGTGGCAACAAGAAAGAGTGAAAGAATATTATTCACGATTAAGTGAAATATTAAGACATTATATTGAACAACGTTTTCAAACGCCTGCAATGGAGCTAACCACTCAAGAATTATTAAAGAGTGCAAAAAAACATAAGGAACTAAGCGCATACAGAAGCACACTCAAGCCAATATTGCAAGCAGCCGACTTAGCAAAATTTGCTAAAGCCAGAGCCATAGCACAAGAACATATAGACGTAATGGAACAGAGTAAAAAATTTATTACGAATACTCAAAAAAGAGAAGACTTAAATCCACCTCAAGCAGTGGTAACCCCAATTAAAAAGTAATACGTTAAGAATGTTTTCTGAATTATTAGACTTTGAACACTTAAGATTTGCCCATCCCTGGGTGTTGGCATTATTGCTGATGCTACCAATATACTTTTGGTGGCATCGGAAATCTACCAGCACTCAAAACCCTACATTTAGACTAAGCAGTACAAAAGGCTTGAATAGCACTCAAAAGCCTTGGAGGGTAAAGCTATTAAGCTTTATGTTGCCATTAAGGTTGATATGCCTAGCCGCTATAATAGTAGTAATGGCACGCCCTCAAAGTAGTAATGTAAATGAGTTGATGGATAGTGATGGTATCGATATCGTTTTGTCATTAGATGTGAGCGGTAGTATGCTAGCAGAAGATTTGAAACCTAATAGAATAGAAGCATCTAAAGAAGTGGCCGCACAATTTATTAAAGAGCGCCCTACAGACAGAATTGGGTTAGTAGTTTTTTCGGGCGAGAGTTTTACGCAATGCCCCATAACCATAGATCATAATGTGCTTTTAGAACAGCTTAAAACAATTAAAAGCGGTATGCTTTTAGATGGTACTGCTATAGGTATGGGTTTGGCCACTGCTGTAGATAGATTACGCAATTCAAAAGCTAAAAGTAAAATCATTATCTTATTAACAGATGGTGTAAACAATACAGGCTTAATAGACCCTGCTACTGCCTTAGAAATAGCAAAAGCATTTAAGATAAGGGTATATTGTATAGGTGCAGGTACTCGTGGTGAAGCGCCTTATCCGGTACAAACCCCTATGGGTATTCAAAAGCAAATGGTACCGGTAGAAATAGATGAGGTACTATTAAAAAATATAGCTCAACAAACAGGAGGTAAATACTTTAGGGCAACTAACAATAACTCATTAAGGGCTATTTACAAAGAGATTAATGCTATGGAAAAATCAAAAATTGAAATTCAAAGTTTTAAACACTATACAGAATTATTTTTGCCTTTTGGTATCCTAGCTTTGATCGCCTTATTACTAGAGTTGCTGCTTAGAAATACAGTATTGAAAAGTATTAATTAGCTTAAAGCAAGCGATTCTATTTAAAAGGATATTTTCAATTTTAAAAATACATTTAAGTTTCCAAAAAAATAATAGACTTTTGCAGTGTATTTATTTAAGAAATGAAAGTAACTGAGCATCTTCAAAAAGCCAAAAAGCCTTTAATATCTTTAGAGATTCTACCACCAGCAAAAGGGAAAAGTATTGATTCACTGTTTAAAGTACTCGATAGTTTTGTAGAGTTTAATCCCTCATTTATTAATGTAACCTATCATAGAGCCGAGCAGATCTTTAAAAAAAGAGCTGATGGTAATTTTGAACGTGTAGAAATACGTAAGCGCCCTGGTACAGTAGGTATTTGTGCCGCTATACTGAATCGCTATAAAATAGATGCAGTACCGCATATCATTTGTGGCGGTTTTAGTAAAGAAGAAACAGAAAATGCCTTAATAGATTTACACTATTTAGGTGTAAGAAATGTTTTGGCTTTAAGGGGTGATGCTGCTGCCAACGAAAAATTTTTTACAGCACACCCTCAAGGGCATAGATATGCTGATGAACTTGTAGCCCAAATTATGAAGCTCAACCAAGGCGCATATATGGAAGAAGATATCATTGATGGCTTACAGAGCGATTTTTGTATTGGTGTAGCTGGTTATCCCGAAAAACATTTTGAAGCTCCTAATATTGAAACCGATATTTATTATCTAAAAAAGAAAATTGACCTTGGTGCGGCTTATGTAACCAGTCAAATGTTTTTTGATAATAAGCATTACTATAATTATGTCAATCTGTGTCGTGAAAATGATATTCAGGTGCCTATCATACCCGGTTTGAAACCTATTAGTAGCAAAAAACAACTTAATATCCTTCCAAGTATATTTAAAGTAGATATTCCTGTAGATTTGAGTAAAGAAATGTTGAAAGCTAAAACCGATGCTGCTTGTGAACAAATAGGGCAAGAATGGCTTTTGGCGCAATGCAAAGATCTATTGAAAAATAAAGTACCCATACTTCACTTTTACACTTTGGGTAAACCACAGATCATTCAAAAAGTGTTAGAACAGCTTTTTTAATAAGCTCTAAAATAATCAAGACAAAATTGTCCTAAATTTTATTTGAGCCTTAATTTAAAACAGTATATTTGCTCTAAGCTAAAAAAATAATATTATGGATTTAAAGCATAGAGCACCTGTATATTACAGTGAATATTTACAATTAGATAAAATATTAAATGCCCAAACTACTGAAAGTGGTAAAGAAGGCATTAGGGCAGACGATGAAATGATGTTTATCGTCATACATCAAACCTATGAGCTTTGGTTTAAACTCGTATTGCATGAGTTAGATATTGTTGGAGAAATATTTAAACAAAAAGAAATTTCAAACAACTCTCCCGATATTTATAATGTAGTGCATCGTATTAAACGTGTATGTACGATTTTAGAAGTATGTGTACAGCAGATGTCTGTAGTAGAGAGTATGACCCCACTAGATTTTCTAGATTTTAGAGATTTATTAAGACCGGCATCAGGTTTCCAAAGTATCCAGTTTAAAATGGTAGAAGCTAAGCTAGGATTAACTTATGATAAGCGTTTTGGAAAAGGATATTATCTTACACAACTTAACGAGAAGGATATAGATAGAGTAAAAGCTGTAGAGGCAAATGAATCATTAATGGTGCTCTTAAACCGTTGGTTAGAAAGAATGCCTTATGCTGATGATGCAAAATATTGGAACGAAGATGAAAGTGTAAAAAACTTTTGGGCTTTATATGATAAGGCGTATAAAGAGAGTCTGAGTGAAGCAGAGCAATCTAATTGGGATACCTATCAGAAATTGTATGGAGATGCAGCATATCCTGAAGATAGAAGCTTTAGTAAAGCAGCCAATAGAAGTGCTTTGTTTATTATGTTATACAGAGATTATCCAATGTTGCATTTGCCTTTCGAAATTTTAAGTTCATTATTAGAAATAGACCAACTCCTCTCCATGTGGAGGCATAGACATATCCACATGGTACAACGTACCATTGGTAAAAGAGTGGGTACTGGTGGTAGTACCGGAGCAGATTATTTAAAATCAGCAGCAGATAGTCATTATATTTTTAAAGAAATGGCAGAACTTAGCTCTTTCTTATTACCAAGAGCAGCCTTACCTACATTGCCTAAATCATTGCAACAAGAATTAGGCTATCATAATTAAGACTATAATCTAAAAGAAAAATAAAAACCAATAGAAATTAAAGAGACATCATGAAAGTAGTCCTTTTTGCAGGAGGTAGAGGTACCCGTATAGCAGAAGAATCTGTATTGAGACCAAAACCAATGATAGAAATAGGCGGAAAACCTATCCTATGGCATATTATGAAGACTTATGCCGCTTATGGGCATAATGAGTTTATAATTTGTCTAGGGTATAAAGGGCAGATGATAAAAGAATACTTTATCAACTATTTTACACATAATGCAGACCTAACGGTAGATTTATCTAACAACTCAGTTGAAGTACACCAACGTTATGCAGAGCCCTTTAAAGTGTCTTTAATAGATACTGGTTTAGATACCATGACCGCCGGAAGATTAAAAAGAGTATTGCCTTATATTGGTCAGGAAACCTTTATGCTTACCTATGGTGATGGGCTTTGTAATGTAAATATTAATGAGCTTATCGCCTTTCATAAAAAGCATGCTAAGATTTGTACCATGACAGCCATACAAGCCAATAGTCGTTTTGGGGTGATTAATATGGAAGATGATGGGCAAATACATAGTTTTGAAGAGAAGCCCGCAGATAGTGGTACATGGATTAACGGAGGTTTTTTTGTGATAGAGCCAGCGATAGCGCAATACCTACATGATGATGCAGACCAAATGATGTGGGAACGACAACCGATGAATGACCTAGCAAAGGATCAACAAATTAGTGCTTATAAGCATCATGGTTTTTGGAAAT
>JBDHYE010000111.1:0-5824 GCA_039811245.1 Chitinophagaceae bacterium
ACAAGCACAGCTTAACATTATACTCTATGGGCAAGAACAAATACCTGAAAAAGATACAGTACAAGAACAAGAAAGCCCTAAGAATAAAGATGAATATGAAGGTATTGTAACGATGATTCAACGTTGGTTTTATGATACCAGTTCAGAAGCTATACGTGCTTGGGCAGAGCAGTTTATGGAGCTTCATACTTGTAGTGCATGTCAAGGTACTAGACTTAAAAAAGAAAGTTTATGGTTTAAAGTACACGATAAAAACATTGCAGAGTTAAGTACCTTATCGCTTTACGAATTAGCAGAATGGTTTAAGCATTTAGAAGCACATTTAAGTACAAAACAAAATATTATTGCTAAAGATATCATTAAAGAAATTGGGGATCGATTACATTTTTTATTAGATGTAGGTTTACATTATTTAACACTAGATAGAGGTACTAAAACACTTAGTGGTGGCGAATCTCAGCGAATAAGACTTGCAACACAAATCGGTTCACAACTTACAGGTATTACCTATATTTTAGATGAACCCAGCATAGGTTTGCACCAAAGAGACAACGACCGATTGATCCATGCTTTAAAAGATTTAAGAGATTCAGGGAATACGGTAATCGTAGTAGAACATGATAAAGATATTATGCTTGAAGCAGATTATCTGGTAGATATTGGTCCTATGGCAGGCAGGCAGGGAGGTGAAATAGTGAGCGAAGGCAAACCCAATGAAATATTAAAAACAAATACGATTACGGCAGCTTATTTAAATGGTAGCTTACAAATTGAAACGCCTAAAACAAGAAGGCAAGGAAATGGCAAGCATCTATTACTCAAAGGAGCTACAGGAAACAACTTAAAAAATGTTGCACTAGAGATTCCATTAGGAACATTTATAGGCATCAGTGGTGTGAGCGGTAGCGGTAAAAGCAGTTTAATCAATGAAACACTCTACCCCATTTTAGCAAAACATTGCTATCCTAATTATAAAAAAACACCCTTAGCTTATCAAAATATAGAAGGTTTAGAACATATTGATAAAGTAATCGAAATTGATCAAAGCCCGATAGGGCGCAGCCCAAGAAGCAATCCGGCTACCTACTGTGGGTTCTTTAATGATATCCGACAAATTTTTGCACAAATACCAGAGGCTAAAATTAGAGGTTATAATGCGGGAAGATTCTCTTTTAATGTAAAAGGCGGGCGTTGTGAAAACTGCCAAGGAAGCGGTATGCAAACGATTGAAATGAACTTTCTACCCGATGTATATGTTCCTTGCGATCATTGCAATGGACAGCGCTATAACAGAGAAACCCTTGAAATACGCTATCGTGGAAAATCTATAGCCGATGTGCTCAATATGACCATTGATGAAGCGGTAAGCTTTTTTGTAAATATCCCAAGTTTATACAGAAAAGCTAAAACCTTACAAGATGTGGGTTTAGGTTATATCTGTTTAGGACAGAATGCTGTAACCCTTAGTGGTGGCGAAGCTCAGCGTGTAAAACTAGCAACAGAGTTGGCAAAAAAAGATACCGGAAATACAGTGTATTTACTAGACGAACCTTCAACCGGATTACATTTTCAAGATATTAAACAATTATTAAGTGTCCTCAACAAATTGGTAGAAAAAGGCAATACACTGTTAGTAATCGAACACAATATAGATATCTTAAAAGTAGCCGATTATATAGTGGATATAGGCCCTGAAGGAGGAAAAGAAGGTGGGCGTATTGTAGCCTGCGGCAGTCCGGAAAAAATCGCTAAAACAAAACAAAGCCATACTGGCAAATATTTAAAAGCCGCTTTATAGGCTATTAAAATGTAAATAGGAAACGTTATTTTTACCCCCAATAAAAAAATTTATTTTTTAACTTATGATGATTCAAAGTACAAGTGCGCAGAATTCGGCACAATGGAAAAAAATATTTATAGCATTAAGCATTTTAAGTCTCATCGTAATGCCCCTATTAAGTTTAAAGCATGGTATGAGTGGCGATGAGTGGTCTTTAATCATTTATGGCAATGATATTTACAATTATTTTTTTCATGGCAGCACGGTAGCATTAGATTATGATAAACTTAACTGGGCTCAAGTAGCAGGTTTACACTATTATGGAGGCTTGTATGATTTTACCGTTACCTATTTACATAAAACATTTTTTAGTCAAGTAGATGAGCTAACATTCAGGCATATATTCAATGCGTTATTTGGTGCTTTATTATTTATTTACACCGGCTTATTGGCAAAACTGTTTGGAGGCTGGCGTACTGCAGTACTTGCGTTTATATTTATTGCTTTAAGTCCAAGGATATTGGGCGAGTCTATGAATAACCCTAAGGATATTCCTTTTGCTTTTGCTAATGTATTTTATCTCTATTATTTGATTCAGTATATTAAGAATTTTGGCACCCCTAAAGCCCAGTGGAAGTATGCTGCACTAATGGGTTTAGGTTTTGGTATGGCAATGGGTTTTAGAATTGGAGGGATAATTGTAATCCCCTATACTGCATTGTTCTTAGCGCTCTATTATGCCTTTGACGCCCCATTTAAAGCACAAGTAAAACAACATTTAAAAGCACAGCTCCCTAAAGTAATTGCACAATTAGCACTAACTTTTATTCTAGGTTATATCATTGGTATCATCTTTTGGCCCTGGGCTTTACAAGCGCCTCTAAGTAGGCCACTAGAGGCTCTAGCAGCGATGACCCATAGAGAAGTACCCATACGTATGCTCTACAATGGTGCCTATATTATGAATAGTGAAGTACCCAAAACCTATACCTTAAATTGGGTGTTCATATCTACACCACTCTATATTTTAATTGGATTCTTAACAAGTATTGTACTTTTCAAATCATTAAAAAATCGTTATGGTTTTGCTGCCCTATTTTTACTCTTTTTCACCTTAATATTCCCAGTAGCTTATGCCGTTTACAAGCAATCCGTACTTTACGACACTTGGAGACATTTCTTTTTTATTTACCCCAGTATGGTTATTCTTGTAGCCTTATTAGTACAATGGGCTTTAGAACAATGGCAACAAAAAAAGAGCTACCAGTATGGATTATGGGCACTGTTACTCATCGGACTTTCACTCCCAACAATGTGGATACTGAGAAGTTTTCCAAATGAGTATGTATATTTTAACGAATGGAGTGGTGGTATTAAAAAAGCAATAGGCGTATATGATTTAGATTATTATCAGAATAGTGGTAAGAAGGCTAGTGACTGGATAAAAGAGCATACAAAAGTGAAAGGAAGAAAAACTATTGTAGCTTCTAACATGTCTGAAATATTTAGATACTTTGAGAAAGATACGAATCATTTTACCGGTACTTATGTACGTTATAATGACAGAGATGCAAAAGATTGGGATTACTATATTACCTATGCCCGTTATATTAGTATTCCAGCATTAGAAAATGGCACATGGCCGCCTAAAAGTGCCGTACATATTATAGAGGCTGATGGAGTACCCCTCAGTGCTGTATTAGAAAGAAAGTCCAAATATGATATGGCTGCCCGTATAGCCTTAGAGCAACAACGTATAGATACAGCCTACATACTTTATCAAAAAGCATTAGCAGCAGACCAAAGCGACGATGGTGTGCTAGTACGCTATGCAGCATTATTGGCCATGAGAGGCGACATTGCAAATGCCTTAAAATATCTTGAAGAAGCTAAAAAAATTGATGCGGGCAATCCAGCAATTTATAATTTAGAAGCTCAAATTTATAATGCTACTGGTGATAGAGCTAAAGCGCAACAAGCCGAAAATACCTTACAAGTATTAACCCAATAGCATATCCTGATTATGGCGTTCTCCTTAAAGCAAGTATTCCCCTTAACTCTAAAAGATCAACTCCAAAAAAGAAGCTCTGAACTTTGGTTAAACGATATACAATTTGCGGAGCAAAAATATTATTTTATAGAAGCCGCCTCTGGTAAAGGGAAAAGCACGTTTATCCATTCGCTTTATGGTATTAGAAACGACTATGAAGGTGGCATACAGTGGAATAATAAGGACTTAAAACAATTTACGAAAGAGGATTTATCACAATGCCGAACAAACGAATGGAGTATTGTTTTTCAAGATTTAAGATTATTTGACAGCCTGACTGCTTTTGAAAATCTCGAAATAAAAAGACTGTTGACGGCTAATAGCACAGCTACTAAGGCATTTGAAATGATGGAGCGGCTAGGGATAGCCCCTAAAAAAAATCAAATAGTGGGCACCTTATCTTACGGTGAGCGGCAGCGCTTAGCTATAGTTAGAGCCTTATTGCAACCCTTTAAAGTAATATTATTAGATGAGCCATTTAGTCATCTAGACGAGCAGAACAGCCGTATAGCGGCTCAACTTATTTTAGAACAAGTGCAACAGAACGCTGCTACTCTCATCCATGTAGATTTAGATGCGCATAATTATTTTCCTTATCATAAAACAATATTACTTTGAAAAATAAGGCACATCAACTGCTACTCCAAAAACTGTTATTAAAAAGGAATGATAACAAGCGCCTATGGACTGCTTGGTTAGCCTTGTTGGTGGGCTGCTTATTATTGTTTTTATCGGTAATGCTATGGAGTATTTTTCAAGAAGTACTTGTAGGTAAAAAAAATGGTTCAGACAGCCTAGGGAGTACCTACTTAACCATAAGTAAAGTGGTAACAGATGCCAGTATGAGCCAAGCAGCACTGAACAATATTAACAGCGCAGAACTTAACAGCATAAAACAAGCCCCTCAGGTACAAGATGCAGGGCTGCTCTGTCCAGCAAACTTCAAAGTGGCTGCCAGTTTAGGTTCTGGAGGATTAAATATTTACACGCTATTATTTTTAGAAGCTGTACCCGATCGTTTTATCGAAAAACTACCCGACACTTGGTCTTGGAAAGAGGGAGATGCTGTATTGCCCATTATCTTATCGAGAGATTTTCTCAATATGTATAATTATATTTTTGCACCGAGCCAAGGTTTACCCTTACTTTCAGAATCTTCTATCAAAGCTTTAAGTTTTATCTTAACCGTAGGTGAGGGACCACAACAAAAGAACTTTAGAGCACAGATAGAGGGTTTCTCAGACCGTATTTCATCGGTGTTAGTACCTATGTCTTTTATAGAATACGGCAATATACATTTCAGCACATTAGGCACAAATGAGCATAGTGCTTCAAGAGTACTGTTAAAAGTAGCCGATCCGAGCAAGAAAGAATTTGCTGATTTTCTCACACAACATCATTATCAGACCAATTCTGAGCTTTTAAGGTTTAATAAAGTACGCTCAATCGTTCAAATGGTATCTTATGCCACAGGGGTTTTAGCCCTACTCATTATTGGCATTGGGGCTTTAGTATTTTTGCTTTTTATTGAGCTCAGTTTAAGTCAGGCACAAGAAAAAATCCGTTTACTGTTAACTTTAGGCTATAGCCCTAGGCTGCTGATTTTATTTTTACTTAAGCATTATATCCCTATGGTATTGAGTGCGGTAGCCGTAGCATTACTACTAGCCTCCTGCATACAATATTATTGCGCATTGAAGCTCAAAACTCTAGCGCTTGACATCTCTAGCCTGCCCTCTTTTTGGGTTTGGATTTGTGCAATTGCCAGTGGCACTTTAATTCTTATCAAAGTTTTTAGTACGATTAAAAGAGCTATACAAAAATCCTGAACCACTTACTCAACGTGCTCTTTGCACTTTAACTTAGCAGCACTAAAAAGCGGCTGCCCATTGTTTTGAGCAGCCGCAATATTTAATGTTTCCTGACTTGTCCACCTTATTTTTTAAAATTTTACAAATCATTAAAACACAGCACATTACGATTTTTTTAGTGCT
>JBDHYE010000112.1:0-5817 GCA_039811245.1 Chitinophagaceae bacterium
TTATTAAAAACCTCTTTTTGGTTAAATAGTACTTGCCAACTTAAAGGTAATATTTGTTTTAACATGTGGCTTACACCACATAGTTTTTCCTGACTATTGTTTACAGCATTTAGCGCTGCTGGGATATCATTTTCATTGCCCTGCATTTCATAGATCAAATGGATATCGGTATAGACCATTGGGGCTTGTTTACTTAAGGTGCCCGATACTTTAAGGTTAAAATCGGTTAAGCTTATATTTTCTTTTCTTAATAAAGCCACTACGTCCATACCGGTACAACCCGTTAATGCACTTAAAAGTAGTGGTTTCGGTATCGGGCCATTGTTTTCTCCACCTACACGCTCTGGTGCATCTAGCACTAAGGTATGCCCGTTTACTAAGCTGTTAAACTGCATTTTTCCCATCCATTGTGTTTCTACTTCGTGTTTCATTTTGTGTTTTTATTTTTTTATTACCCAAAATTCCAACATTATTTAGTGGTTTATGGTAACTTTTATCACAATTCCTTCAAAAGCTTAATTTGATTTCTATACAGCAACACTTTTTTATCCATTTCAAGTTTTTTGAGTAATCTTGAAATAACCTCTCTACTACTGGCTAGCTCCATAGCTATTTTCTCGTGAGAGAGGTTGATTAGACTGCTATTGGTTACTGTAGCTTTTGTTTTTAGAAAATGTATCAAGCGCTCATCTAACCGCTGAAACGCTATCTGGTCAATCGTTTTGAGTAATTCATTAAATCGGTACTTAAAGTTTTTCATAATAAAGCTTTTCCAAGTAGGGTATTGCATCATCCATTGATCCATTAAGGCTATAGGGATAAGCAATAAGCTCAAATCGCTTTCTGCTACTGCTTTTACCTCACTCATGTTTTCTTGCATACAGCAGCTAAAGGTCATTGCACAGGTTTCTTTAGCCTGTACATAATACAGCAGTATTTCATGCCCCGTATCATCTATTCTGGATACTTTTAATACGCCACTTAATACTATAGGGATTGCTTTAATTTTTTGACCGATATTAATGATTATGTCTCCCTCATTATAGTTGAGCACTTGCGCATGCGTTGCTATGGCTTGCAGTAATGTAGGTTCAAAAATCGGATTCAGCATTTCTTTCCATTCCATTGTTCAAAAGTATTCATTTTAAAATGTTTTAGCTGTTAGATTTCTGATAAAATAGAGTACTATTCACCATTTGGGGGCCTGCTGCGCACCAGGCTATCCGCTACTACTCCTCGCTCCGTTGCACTACGCTGCGGGGTATCCGCTACTATCCTTGGCCCAATAAACTATTTTTTTATTTCTAAAATACTTTACCTTTGTTTCTTATATTAATTTTATATTTATTCTAAGATATTATGTCAAAACTTAAACACTTATGCCTTTTAGCACTTGTATGCTTATTGATTAATCCGCAGAGTGCCTCTGCTGCTGCTGGCGATACCACTTGGGTACAAGCTCATAATGATAAATGGCTCGATTATTATAACGATTTTGACACAACCATTAATTTTCCTGATGGTACAACCAAATACCGTAAAATGATTATGATGTTTACCTTAGGTAAATATGTGTGTCCTGGTTCTCCTACCTATTGCTCAGATTGGGATTATACCGTTCAAACTTATGCTATGAACAAACTAGGCGATACCGTAGAGCTAGGCAGATTAATCACACCTTATGGCAAAGGCTCTAGAATGCCGGCTTCTTGGAAACAAACTTATTATTTTGACGTAAGCGATTTCGCTACCGTGCTTAAAGATTCTAACAAAATAAGAATCCACTATTCGGGTTATTCTGGAGGTTTTACTGCTAATATCAAATTTGCATTAATTGAAGGAACACCAGAGCGCACCGTATTAGACCAAAAAACACTTTGGAGTGGTAGCTGGGCTTATGGTAATGCCTCAAACCCCATTAATGATAAAGTAGCCGCTAAAACCCTTACCGCTCCTACTGGTACGCAAGCCGCAGTGTGTAGGGTAAACATCACCGGCCACGGTGCAGACGGAGGTCAATGCTCTGAGTTTTGTAAAAAATATTATCAAGTGTTAAAAGATGCTACCGTGTTTGAAACCAAAAATATTTGGAGAGACAACTGTGGTACTAATGAACTCTACCCACAAAGCGGTACTTGGATTTACGACCGTGGTAACTGGTGCCCCGGAGCATTAGTGTATACCAATTTTCACAACATACCTTCTGTAACTGCTGGCAGCACTTTTGATTTAGCTTTAAATTTTGAACCCTATACCTCGTCTGGTGGCGCATCTTATACGGTTTATTCTAACATTGTATATTATGGTCCTATCAATAAAACATTAGATGCTTCTTTAGAAGATATTATTGCTCCTACAAGCAATGAAAATTATTTTAGAGAGAATGCCCGTATCGGTTTTACAACTGTAAAAATTCGTAATACTGGCGCTACGTCCATCACATCAATAGAGTTTAATTATGGTGTAAGTGGCAGCACGCTTACCAATCATACTTGGTCGGGTACTTTAGCACCTTTAAAAGATACGATTATTGATTTACCTTTTGCTCATTCATTATTAAAAGCTAGCGGTACTACTGCTTTAGCTTACGAAGTGAATATTGTTAAAGTAAATACAGCTAGCGATGACGATGCTACCAATAATAAAATGATCACTACGTTTGTCCCCACAGTACCATTACCTAACGGCTCGGTTATCATTTTTAAAACCAATAAAGCTGTAAATGGCAGTGGAGTAAGTGAAACCAGTTGGAAAATAATTGACGAAAGTACAGGCGCCAAAGTAATGGCAAGAGAAAATAATGCTTCTGAAACCACATATAGAGATACTGTAAATTTACCTTCTGGTGTATATAAATTTGTAATGACCGATGAAGGTTGTGATGGATTAAATTTTTGGGCTAACCCCAGTGCTGGTTCTGGTAATCTACAAGTAAAACCTACTTTATTTACCAGTTACATTATCCCTGCTTATTTTAGTGGTGATTTTGGTTGTGGTTTTACACATTATTTTTATATAGGCGACCCAACCTCAATCAAATATATAAACGCCAATACCCCTTACCAAGTCAATATTTTCCCTAATCCAGTGCACAATACCTTAAATATTGAATTGCTCTCAACACAAAACATTAAAGGTACCATAAGCGTTTTTGATGTTTTAGGAAGAGTAGTATATAAACAAGAACTGCAACAAATGAACCTTTCTATTGATACCAAATCTTGGACTAACGGACTTTATTTTGTTGAAATTGCACCTCAAGGAGCACAAATGAGTCGCCATCAAGAGAAAGTGATAATTCAACATTAATTCTTTTTTAAAATACCATCATTTATGAATACGAAGAATATTTTAAAGCTCAGCTTTTTGTTTGCATTGCTTATTGGTATGGCTTCTTGTGCAAAAAAAGGGGGTGATAATAAAAACCTCATTGATACCAATAAGCAACCCTTTGATATTATGAGCACCAAAGCCGGTTCTTGGTGGCTCTACAAGGCTGATGATGGTTCGGTATTTTACCGTTATGCTACTGGTCAAGATTCTTTCGTGTCTGGATTAACCTATGAGTATTTTTATAGAATAGATACTACTTCGGTAATGAAAGAAAAAATACCAGAGTATTTTGGTAAAAATGATGGTAAATATATTTCATTAATAGACCTTGATGGGAAAGAAAAAACATATATAACTTATGTTATTTTGAAAGAAAACCCTGTACCCAGTCAATCTTGGGAAAATACCGAACGCAAAAAGATAGAAGGCTGGGACGTAGATATGTATATTGTAAGTAAGGTGCAATCTATTAATGAAACCTTAACCATTAATGGTAAAACCTATGATAACGTTATCTTAGTGCATAATGATTTAAAAGCTAAATCGGTATTAATGCCTGCCTATATTAATTGTGGAACACTAGATGTATGGTTTAAAATAGGAGTTGGTATTATTAAAGAAAGAGGAGATATCGATGTAATCGGTTTAGTGAAAAAAACCTATGCCGATGAGCTTTTAGACTATCATATTGAGCCTTAATTAGGGCTTTAAGATACAAAATATAAAACGCAGTTTTTTTTGAAAAATATATTTTCAAAAAAAAATTGGATATGTAGAACAATAGTTTTACCTTTGCGCTCCAATTCTCAAGATTGCTCTTATTATAAGTTTGCATTTGGGAGATTTGTTTTAAACATTTCGTTAATACCAAAAAAAATTAAACATGGCAAAAGAAATCACTGGCTATGTAAAGCTGCAATGTAAAGGCGGCCAAGCCAATCCGGCACCTCCAATTGGACCAGCATTAGGTTCTAAAGGTGTAAACATTATGGAGTTTTGTAAGCAATTTAATGCTAGAACTCAAGACAAACCTGGTAAAGTATTACCCGTATTAATTACTGTTTATGCAGATAAATCTTTTGATTTTGTAATCAAAACAGCACCTGCTGCAGTTCAATTAATGGAAGTGTCTAAAATTAAAAGTGGTTCTAAAGAACCTAACCGTTCTAAAGTAGGTAAAGTTACTTGGGCACAAGTAGAAGAAATTGCCAAAGATAAAATGGCAGATTTAAACTGTTTTACTGTTGAGAGCGCCATGAAAATGGTAGCCGGTACTGCTCGTAGTATGGGTCTAACAGTTGAAGGTAACGCTCCTTGGGCTAATAATTAATTCTTTATCCCAAAAGCATTTTAACTCCATAAAATCATTCTAAAAAATGGCAACCACTAAAAATAGAAAAGCCGTAGAGGCCAAAATAGACAAAAATAAATTCTACTCTCTTACTGAAGCTAGTGCTTTAATGAAAGAATTGAATTGCACAAAATTTGATAGCTCAGTAGATGTTCATATCCGTTTAGGTGTTGACCCTAAAAAAGCAGACCAAGCACTTAGAGGTACAGTATCTTTACCTCATGGTACTGGTAAAACTAAACGTGTATTAGTACTTTGTACCCCCGATAAAGAAAACGAAGCTAAAAATGCAGGTGCAGACTTTGTAGGTTTAGACGAGTTTGTTCAAAAAATCGAATCAGGTTGGACAGATATTGATGTAATTATTGCTACTCCTTCTGTAATGCCTAAAATAGGTAAATTAGGTAAAGTATTAGGTCCTCGTAACTTAATGCCTAACCCTAAAACCGGTACTGTAACTAATGATGTTGCTAACGCCGTAACCGATGTTAAAGGTGGTAAAATAGCCTTTAAAGTAGATAAAGCTGGTATTGTACACGCTTCAATAGGTAGAGTATCTTTTGAGCCTACTAAGCTTGCCGAAAACATTCAAGAGCTAGTAAATACGCTAATCAAAATGAAACCTACCACTGCTAAAGGTACTTATCTTAAAGGTGTTAGTATGGCTACTACTATGAGCCCTGGCTTAATGGTAGATACTAAAACTGTAGCTTAATACATCACTAGAATACCAAATTAATTAAACTTCTAAAAAAATATTTTAAGCAATGAATACTGCTCAAAAATCAGATGCAATAGAATTATTGAAAGAGAAATTCTCTCAATACAATAATTTTTACATCACCAATACAGAATCTTTAAGCGTTGCTCAAATCAATAACTTACGTAAAGTATGTTTTGAGAAAAACGTTGAAATGAAAGTGGCTAAAAATACGCTGATCAAAAAAGCGTTACAATCACTTAACGATGAAAAATATGCTTCTATTTATGATGCATTACACGGTGTTACAGCACTTATGTTTTCTGATTCTCCTAAAGAGCCTGCTGTAATTATCAGCGCTTTCCGTTCTGAAGAGAAAAAAGAAAAACCCGTTTTAAAAGCGGCATTTATCGGAGATGATATCTTCTTTGGC
>JBDHYE010000113.1:0-5805 GCA_039811245.1 Chitinophagaceae bacterium
ATTTCAGAAAGCTTCAAAAATTATTCATACTGCCATTGGTAAGGATTTAAAACTTACTACGGGTGATGTTTTTTTAGCTTGGCGCTTAAAAGAATTATGCAGTTTGGGACAAATAGAAACTAATGTAGAACCTACAAAAAATCAAAAAGAAATAGAATATAGACTTATTCAAACAGCACAACAGAACTCTACAGAAAATGTATAAACTAAAAATAAAAAGTCCGTTTAAGAAGAAGCCCTATTTTACAATATTTAATTTGCTCTTAGCTTTTACAGCTATAGGTATTGGTGCGCTTAGCTTTATATTATCTGCAGCATGGGCACAAAGTATCATGCCTAAACTAATTCTTCATGCTCCCATTCTTGCCACAATACTTTTGGTTTATGGTTTTTTATTGTTACTCTTTACATTCTTTTTTTCAAGTAAATTACAACAGCAGTCCGTTAAGAATACCATTCGAATCTCAAACATTGTTCTTTGTGGAGTTGCTGCATTAGTGTACCTCTTATCGCAATGGTGGCTTGCAGCAGCGCTGTTTATAATATTAGCAGCTGCATTACTATTAATGCAATATACAGAAAAGAAAATTGCCCAAGCGCTCTGGGTGCAGTTTACAGATCAGGCTATCTTACTACCCGCAGGATCACGAAAAAAAAATTTATTATGGCACGAGGTCAATTCTGTAATATTACAGCAAGGCAATATTACCATTAATACTAGAGCTAATTATTTATACCAATGGACCCTAGCGCAAGGCTCAAAAGAGCTGGAGGCTATTGAGGCTTATTGTAGTGCAAAAATTTATACTGCGCAAAAAGATGTGGTAGAAGATGACTGGTAAAATTATTATGGAATTGCTTTACAGTGTAGGAGTAATTCTAATACTACCTAAAGAATGATTAATATCATAAGTATTTTTAGCTTAATATCCTACCTTTGATACCTAATTTTAATCAAAAATAAAATCCATTATAGTATGCCACATTATTATAGTCTAGGTAAAATACCCCCAAAAAGACATACACAATTCCGTAAAGAAGACGGAGGTCTTTATGCTGAAGAATTATTTAGTACTGAAGGTTTTTCTTCTAATTATACTTTGCTATATCATATTTACCCACCTACTATGATTATCCGTACGGAGCAGCCTATTGATGTTTCGCCTAAGGCAGTTTCGGATATTACAATGAAGCACAGAAGTTTTCAGGGTTTTAAATTAAAACCAGGAGGCACTTATTTAGAAAGCAGAAAAGTAATGTTATTTAATGATGATTGTCATATCTCATTAGCAGCACCTACCAAAGGACTTACCGGTAATGAATTTTATAAAAATGCGGATACCGATGAGGTGATTTTTATTCACGAAGGGAAAGGTGTTTTAAAAACAGCTTATGGTCAATTGCCTTTTGCTTACGGTGATTATTTAGTAATACCACGCGGGGTGGTGTACCAGATAGAATTTGAAACAGAAAATAACAGGCTGTTGATTGTTGATGCTTTTAGTCCTATTGGCTTTCCTAAAAGATATATGAGCCGTTTTGGGCAGCTCTTAGAACATTCACCATTTTGTGAACGCGATATCCGCAAGCCACAAGACTTACAGACGATTGATGAACAAGGAGAATTTTTAATTAATGTAAGAAAAAAAGGATTGCTTTACCCTATTTGGTATGCTACGCACCCATTTGATGTAGTAGGTTGGGACGGTTGCGAATATCCTTACGCCTTTAGTATTCATAATTTTGAACCGATTACAGGTAGAGTACACATGCCACCACCAATACATCAAACCTTTGATGCTCATAACTTGGTTATCTGTTCTTTTGTGCCACGTTTGTACGATTATCACCCTTTAGCCATTCCTGCTCCTTATCATCATAGTAATATTGATAGTGATGAATTGTTGTACTATGTAGATGGCGAGTTTATGAGTCGTAAACATGTAGAGCGTGGTATGATTACTTTACACCCTGCGGGCATACCCCACGGGCCACACCCCGGTGCTATCGAAAAAAGTATTGGTAAAAAAGATACTCCTGAATTAGCCGTTATGATTGACACTTTCCATGGTTTAAAACTAACAGAAGAAGCTAAGGCCATAGAAGATGAAAACTATGAAATGAGCTGGGCTGAATAATTTTTTTAATTGTGTTTTTGAAATGAGAGCTTAGAAGTGAAATCTTTTAAGCTCTTTTTTTTAATTTTATGTTATGTATTGGTTGCTCTTAATATTGGCAGGTTTGTTTGAAACTGGTTTTGCTATTTGTCTTGCCCAGAGTCATAAGTATACAGGCACTTGGCATTATATATGGCTGGCTGCTTTTTTGGTATGTTTAACCATAAGTATGTACTTGTTAATGTATGTTACAAAATATATTTCTATGGGTACAGCTTATGCCGTTTGGACTGGTATTGGTGCTGTAGGTACGGTTATCGTAGGGCTATGCTTTTTCAAAGAACCAATAAGCTTTTGGCGTATTTTTTTTCTAAGCAGTTTAATCCTTTCTGTAGTAGGTCTAAAATGGGCGGCTAGCCAGTAAATAGCTATATAATCGTTATTTTGAAATAAAAATTTGGTGTTCTAGCACCATAGTATCATTTATTATACATTCTAAAAAAGGATAGTTTTAATATTAAAATCATGGCATTAACCTATTGTTACTCAATTTCAGTTCTATTCAATTCAATACGAATACACGAATAATAACCAATATATTTGCCCTATATTTTAGTAATGATATTTATATCTCGATTCATTAATTTTCTATTTTTAAAAAGTAAAATCTTTGGAAAAATAATAGGTATTATTTTTTTACTACAGTCAATGCCTCAATTGTTATGGGCACAATATGATTCTCTGTTGCATAAACCTTATAATGTAAATGTTCTTGGCATTCATGCCATGTATAGAGATCTGATAAACATTGAAGATTCAGCCTTGAGAGCACACAAAGCTGAAGAGATAAAAAGCTTTGCAAGAAAGAATAATGACAAGCGATTAGAACTTAATGTTGATTTTTTTCTCAATTTTTGGAACACTTTTTATCAAAATCAACCCAAAGAAGAGTCGCTTCGTAAGCTGACGCTACAAGTGATTGCTTCAAAAGAAGAAAATATAGATTTCTTGTATCCACGCTCATTAAGAGCATTAGCAGAGTTCTACTGGAAGAAAGAACAAAATTATGAAAAGGCTTTTGAGCAATATTTGATATTGGATAAAGAGCTTTCTAAAATAGCACAAGAAGATTATCCCGAGATGGCAAGAGATTTAATGCAGATCGGTTTGGCATATTATTTTTTTCAAGATTATAGCGTTGCTATAAAATATTTTAAAAGAGCTATTGAATTACCCGAAAATAGCTTTAACACGATGGTAATTAATGAGGCTAGAAATAATTTGGGATTGTGTTATCAACAAGAAAATAAATTAGATAGTGCAGCATATTATTTCAACCAAGTAGTAAATACTGCCTATACAGAAGCTAATGAATGGAAAAGAATTGCTTTCGGAAATCTCGCTGCAAATATGTACCTGTCTAAGCATTATGAAGAAGCTATCCCTTTATTAGAAAAAGATTTTCAGAATGCGATAGCGGTAAATGACAATGGCTGTGCAGCTGGTACTGCTATTATTTTGGCTGATATTTATAGTGAGAAAAAACAATTAAAAGAGGCGAAAATTTATATTGATTATGCACAAGAGCATATAAGTAAATCTGGAAAAACCGACAAAAGACGATTGCTCTATCCTATATTGAGTAAATACTATGCAGCAATTGGGAATATAAATCTTTCTAAAATCTATGTGGACTCTACCGTAAAATCGATAAATCAATATAATGAAAAATTTAGTGCATTAAAGATTTTGAGAGTTAATCAAAAATTCGAATTACAAAAAGAACAATTTCAACAATCAGAGTTGCGCCTTGAAAAAACTCAAAAAAATTTATTGATTTCATTAGTACTATTGTTGGTACTGGTTATCGTGTTGATCTATTTTATTCAGAAAAAACGACAGCTTGCCAAAGATTTTAAACTTCAAAGAGCGGCACAAGAGTTGTCAATAGCAGAAAATAATCTCAAGAGTTTTGCGGAACGTATTCAAGAGAAAAATAAATTAATAGAAGGACTTGAAAAAAAATTAGAACATCAAATCAATAATGATACTATTCTTCAACTGCAACAATCCACAATACTTACTGATGAAGATTGGCTCAATTTTAAATTATTGTTTGAAAAAGTACATACAGGCTTTTTACAAAGGTTAAAATTAAAATACCCTTCTTTATCTTTAGCCGAAATTCGCTTTATCTCACTTGCAAAACTCAACTTTAATACTAAAGAAATGGCCACTGCATTAGGTGTTTCTACTCAAAGTATCCGCACAAATTGGTACCGTATTAGAAAAAAATTAAACTTGGCGGAGGAAATTAGTGTTGAAGAACTGGTAGCAGAAGTGTAGCGCTGGCACCAAAAAGTCTTTACTGCAATTATAATATTCATACACAACAATATAATAATCAATTTATTATGGCTTTGTGACGTTTTTGTGACGGCTATTGTTTGATTTTAATTTGCTGAGCTTTATATATTTGTAAACGTAATTTAAATTACAATATTTATGAATATTAAAAATTCTATTATCAAAAAAATATTTACATTAAATTTAATATTTTTAGTTTTAGGCTTCACTATCTATGCACAAACACCAGATGCCTCTGGTACTATTTATGTCAAAGATACGGCCACTGGTACTGGTACGGGTACCAGTTGGGCAGATGCAACTTCCAATTTGCAAGGGGCAATTAACGCCTCTGGTGTATCCAAAGTTTTTGTAGCTATAGGTACTTATACGGTAGGGAGCAGCAGCTTTGTAATGAAAAACAATGTGGCGATTTATGGCGGTTTCGATCCCGACAGTGGCATTGACTCCCTTTCTGATGAGCGATATATATTGAATCGTGATGGCTCAGGCAAAGGTTCTATTTTGAACGGAAATAGTTCAAAACCTGTAATATGGAACTATGCTACAGGGCTCACCAATACTGCAATTTTAGATGGATTTACTATCACCAATGGGCGGAACCCATCTGGTAATGGCGCCGGTATTCATAACCGTGATGTTTCGCCAACACTCCGCAATCTTATCATTTCAAACAATGTTTGCTATTATTCCGGAAATGGTGCTGCTATGTATAATTATAATTCCTCCCCCATTATTACCAACTGTTATATTTATAATAATAATGCTGCCGACACTTGCGGAGGATTATTTAATACTGCTAGTTCTTCCCCAGTACTTACCAATGTGCTATTTTTTGGCAACTCCGGAGACATCGATGCTTCTACGGCTGTCTATTGCCAATCAGGCACTATCACGTGCAACAATGTTACGATGGGGCAGAATACCAATTACTGGACACAGCCCTGCATCACAATTGAAGGAGGTTCAATGGCATTTAATAATTCTATTATTTGGGGTATTTTATATAACTATGCTACATACACTAAAAAATACTGTTTAATTAAATTCCTTTCTGATACTACAAATGGCAATTTAGATGCCACTGGAATAGATGTGGGTGATATTTTTGTTGACCCTAAAAATAATAATTACCAGTTAAGAGGAATGTCACCGGTTGTTAATGCAGGGAGCAATGCTTTGTTTCCTGGGTTAAGCGGTAGCTCTCGTGATTTGTTAGGGGCCAATAGAGTGTTGGGAAGTGCTATAGATTTAGGTGCCTTTGAATTTTTGCCCTTATCTACCGACTCCAATGGCATTGTATATGTCAAAGATACCGCTA
>JBDHYE010000114.1:0-5791 GCA_039811245.1 Chitinophagaceae bacterium
AAATATAGTACTCTTGCTTTAATAGAATTGTTTTCTAAATAGTGTTGTATTTCTTTATCGTCTTGGTTACATATCAATACATCATTTGCATCTTGGTTTGAAGTAATCTTAAACTTGGCAGCGATATAGTTTTCGTATTTATAATTGTATCGGTCTAAATGGTCTGGGCTGATATTTAACAACAAGGCGATATCGGGTTTAAAATATTTTATATCGTCTAATTGGAAACTGCTCACCTCTACTACATACCACTGGCAAGGCTTTTCGGCTATTTGTTTTGCAAAGCTGTTGCCAATATTACCCACAAGTGCTGCATCATAGTGAGCGGTTATTAGGGTATGATAGATCAATTTAGTAGTTGTACTTTTACCATTACTACCTGTAATAGCAATAATCTTACTCGCTCCTTTATATCGGTAAGCCAACTCTATTTCACTTATAATTTCTATACCTGCAGCTCTTGCTTTTTGTATCATTGCTGCCTTTTCGGGAATACCGGGGCTTTTAACAATAAGCTGCGCTGCTAGTACTTTAGCTTCGCTATGTTGATGTTCTTCAAAAGGTATATGATGTTGTGTCAATAATTCTTTATAACTATCTTTTATAGCACCTGCATCGCTTACAAACACCTCCCACGCTTCTTTTTGAGCCAGCAAAGCAGCCCCTACACCGCTTTCGGCGGCGCCTAGTACAACCAGAAGTTTAGAAGTTTGTTCCATCTACTTTATTGAAGTTTTAAGGTTACAATACTTAACAATGCCAACATGATACCAATAATCCAAAATCTACTTACAATTTTACTCTCGTGATAGCCTAATTTTTGATAATGATGGTGTAAAGGTGCCATTAAAAGCAGGCGTTTCCCTTCGCCGGTTTTCTTTTTAGAATATTTAAAATAGCCTACTTGTATCATTACAGAAAGGCTTTCTACCAAAAAGATACCGCAGATAATAGGGATTAAAAGTTCTTTACGTACAATAATAGCCAGTGAAGCAATGATACCACCCAAAGCAAGGCTACCGGTATCGCCCATGAATACTTGTGCTGGATAAGCATTATACCATAAGAATCCTACACATGCCCCTACAAATGCACCAATAAATATGGAAAGCTCACTCAGGTTAGGGATATGCATAATCCCTAAGTAGTTGGCAAAAATGTAATTGCCTGAGAGGTATGCAAAAATCCCTAAACACAAACCAATAATAGCAGACACACCCGTAGCCAAACCATCAATACCATCGGTAAGGTTAGCCCCATTACTTACAGCAACAATAATAAAAATCACAAAGAGGACATAAATGATTGGAGTAGTAATGGGTAGTAAATCTTCACCAAAAACAGAGGCTATTTTAGCATAGCTGAGTTCATGCGATTTTACAAAAGGAATTGTAGTGGTAGCACTTTTTACAAAAACATAAGTACGAGTATTGCACTGCTCATCAATTCTACTTATCGGTTTCGATACAATTTTTTCTGTAGCATTTCTCAACACTTCATTGCCTTGAGTCATTTCTCTGCTAATGGTAACATGCTGGTTATAGTACAGCGTAAGACCAACAATTATTCCTAATCCTACTTGACCTAATATTTTAAAGCGCCCAGAAAGTCCTTCTTTGTTCTTCTTGAAAACCTTGATATAATCGTCAATGAAGCCTACAATGCCCAGCCATACTGTAGATAGGAGCATCAAGATAATATAGACATTATGAATTCTAGCAAATAATAAAGTAGGGATAAGAATGGCTAAAAGGATAATAATCCCTCCCATAGTAGGAGTACCTTTCTTTTGGTTTTCTCCTGCCAGTCCTAAATCTCTTACGGTTTCCCCTATTTGTTTACGGCGTAAATAAACAATAAATTTTTTACCCATAAGCATAGAAATCACTAAGGATAAAATAATAGCCATAGTGGTTCTGAAAGTGATATAGTAAAACACTCCAGCACCAAACATTCCAAAATGTTCTCTTAAATAGGTAAAAAGATAATAGAGCATGCTTTTACTTATTAAATAGGTTAAAAATTTCTTTTAAAATTGCTTTATCATCAAAAGGGTGGCGCACTCCTGCTACCTCTTGATATTTTTCATGCCCTTTACCAGCTATCAAAATAACATCTCCTGCTTGCGCTAAGGATACTGCTGCTTTAATGGCTTCTTTGCGATCGCTAATTCTTAAGGTTTTTCTTTTATGGCTTATACTTAAGCCTGCTTCCATTTCATTTAATATTTGTTCTGGGTCTTCTGTACGGGGGTTGTCTGAGGTTAACAGTATCCTATCGCTTTTTTCGGCAGCAATCTCTGCCATAAGGGGGCGTTTACTTTTATCTCTATCACCTCCACAACCTACTACAGTTATGAGTTGTTCCCCTTGCTTACGCAACTGTTGAATTGTGTTGAGTACATTGAGCAATGCATCGGGGGTATGTGCATAATCTATAATCCCTAAAATATTGTCTTTGCCAGATATAATGCTTTCAAAACGCCCTTCAGCTCCTTGTAGGTTACTTAAATGTTGCAAACATTCTATAGGATCTTGACCAAGAAATTTAGCAGCACCATAAACAGCCATAAGATTATAAGCATTAAAGGTGCCTATCATTCTAAAATGGATTTCGTAACCATCAAGCTCCATAACCAAACCCGTCAAGTTATTTTCTAATACTTTACCTTTTATTGTTGCAGGATTTCTTAGACTATACGTATAAGCTTGTGCCTTGGTATTTTGAAGCATTACCATTCCGCGTTTATCGTCTGTATTGCTTAATGCAAAAGCATTTGAGGGCAGCATATCAAAAAAGTGTTTCTTGACCTGAATGTATTCTTCAAATGTTTTATGATAATCTAAATGATCATGGCTGATATTGGTAAATAGGGCACCATCAAAATCAATCCCTTCAATTCTGTTTTGATGAATGGCATGAGAGCTCACCTCCATAAATATATGTGTGCAACCTGCATCTCTCATTTGAGCCAACAGCTCTTGCAGTGCTGGTGCATCGGGGGTGGTATGTGTAGCAGCTAATGTTTTATCAATAATAATATTTTGTACTGTAGATAATAGACCACAAGGATAACCTAGCTGGGTAAACAACTGAAACAATAATGTACTCACTGTAGTCTTACCATTAGTACCGGTTACACCTACTATGGTCATATTTTTCGAAGGAAAATCATAAAAAGCATTCGCTAATTGTCCTGCTGCTTTTGAACTATCCGACACGAGTATATAACAACAATCTTCACGAAGTGTAATAGGTTTTTGCTCACAAATAATGATGCGCACTCCGGCATCGATTACTTGATCTATATAATCATGACCATCTTGGTTTGTACCTTTTATGGCTATAAAAGCCGCTCCCTGTTTGGCTTTTCTAGAGTCAATACAGATTGCATCAAGCATACAATGACTATTACCCCATACTTGAGTATGGTTTAAGTGTGGTAAGAGTATGTCTAAACTTTTCATCATTGTATTAACTCAGTTGTAGAATTATTAGTTGACCTTTATGGGTATAATTGCCTGGTGCAATAGATTGTGCTTGGATCATTCCAGAACCTTGAAGGCGCACTCGTAATCCTTGTTTTTCTAAAAGATAAACCGCATCTTTTAAAGACATGCCTATTACATTCGGTACAATATTTTGAACAATTGTTGTTTCAACACTTTTTACGTTATGATTACTATCATTTTGAATGGCTACTATAGAACTAAGCCCCGCTTTGGCTTGTAAGGGTTTTTGTAAGGCTTTGAAAAGCGTATTCTGATTGTATTGTGTACTGGCTTTAGCTATAAATAATGCTTGTTTAGCTTTACTTAAACTATCCATCTGTTTAGCAAACCAAGTACCTTGACCATTTGCAAAAATTTTATCTGCTACCATTCTAAATACAGGAGCAGAAAGGGTGCCACCATAATAAGAGCCGGAATGAGGACGTGTACGAATCACTACAATCATTGTATATTGAGGATTATCTGCTGGGAAATAACCCACAAAAGAGCCTTGATAGACTTTATCACTATAAGGTATCCCTTTATCCCAAACCTGAGCAGTACCTGTTTTGCCGGCTATACTATAATAGGGCGATTTGATATGCCTACCCGTACCACTTAACACTACCTCTTCTGTACATTGTTTTAACTGTGCTATCGCTTCTTTAGGAGCTATTTGATCAATCAATACTGTTGGCTCAAAATGTTTTATGGTTTTACCATATTCTTTAATATCGCTTACTAAATAAGGCTTCATCATTTTACCACCATTAGCAACAGTGTTATAAAGCATGCAGATATGTAAAGGGGTAACCATTACTCCGTATCCGGTAGCTAGCCATGGCAATGTACTGGCATTCCAAAGATTTTTTTCGTGTGGTTCTATAACATTAGCTTTCACCTCACCGTTTAAATCAATACCCGTCTTAGCATTCAAATGCAACTCTTTAATATGCTTAATAAATTTTTCTGGATTCTTATAATAATGCTCATAAGCTAAGCTTGCCATAGCAACATTTGAGGAGTGAGCATAAGCTTCTTTAATGGGCATTACCCCTAAACCATGGTGAGAATCGTGCATCACCCGATGTGCAAACTGTCTTTGACCTCCATAACAATTTACTTGGTCTGCTACATTGATATATCCATCTTTTAAAAGAGATATAAGTGTCACTAATTTAAAAGTAGAGCCCGGCTCGGCTAATTTTAAAGCATAGTTTTGATCTTCGGTATAAGGATCGCCTTTACGTGGAGACCCAAGATTCGCCATAGCTTTAATTTTACCTGTGGCTACCTCCATTACAATACAAGTACCGTTCCAGCAATCGTATTGCTCTAATTTTTAAGTGCATACTCTGCTACATTTTGAATACTTACATCTAGTGTAGTATAGACATCTTTTCCATTGATTGGCTCTACTAGCGAGCCTTCAAGGGTACTCCATTTGCTCGCTGCAACTCTTTGTTTCATACACCAGCCATTCTCACCACTTAACAAGCTATCGTAACGCGCCTCTAAGCCTCTTACGTTACGAACTAGTTTTTTATCTTTCCAAATAGCAGGTTGAAAACGCCCTACAGTTTGCAATGCTAAAAAGTCATAAGGATTATTGCGTGTATTGCGTGTGTCAATTATTAATCCACCGCGTCTTTGACCTTTATTAAATATTGGTAATTGTTTAAGTGCCAAATATTGATCATAAGGCATTTTAGTTTTGAGTTCAAAATACCTTGCAGAGTCTTTATACGCTTTAGTAAGTTGAGCTTTATACACTGCCGATTCTTTATCTTTAAACACTTCATAGAGCCCTTTTGACAAGGCATCTATATGTTTATAAAACGTATCTTTTTTGATTACCGTAAAATCTACATGAGCATCAAATTGAGGTAGCGTAGAACACAGTAAAGAGCCATCGGCAGAATATATATTCCCACGTTGAGCAAAAAGGGTATCCACCTTTAAACTCATTTTTTGTGCACGGGCACGGAGTGTTGGCCCATCTTTAATCTGTATTATAGCAGCTTTGACAATAATCATCAAGCCCAATAAGCTAATTAAAGAAAAGGCAATGTATATCCTAAATCGTATGTCTCTTTTTACACTCACTGTTGCTCTTTTACGGTTTTAGTACTATCCTTTATCTGTATTTTATATGCTGGCATCATAAGAGGTTTCATGCCTATTTGAGCCCCTCTACGTATAATCTCAGCTTCCATACCGGCATTCATCAGTTTAGATTCTGCATCTAAATTGCGCCATTTCAACTCCCCCAATTTTTTGCGCTCTGCGTCTAGCGCTCT
>JBDHYE010000115.1:0-5767 GCA_039811245.1 Chitinophagaceae bacterium
TTAATCATTGTCCAACCTGCGGGGATACCCGGTCCGTTAAAATTTTCTAAGGCTAACTGCGCATGGGCTGCGTTAAGACCCAATAAGAGCGCTGGAGCAAGTAATAATTTTTTCATTTCGTGTTATTTTTAGACATGCAAAATAGGGTTTTTAAACTATAAAATAAAAAAAAGTACTTCCTTTTTTTTGTTTGATTTCTAAATCTTACATTTGCAATGCTTTATAAAAATTTAAAGCACGGGGTGCCCAATTTTATGGCTGAGATTATACCCGCAGAACCTAGAACAGGTAATGCTGTTTAGGGAAAGAAGCTTCCGGATATTTATTTTATCCTTAGCATAGGGCGCCTCAAAATTTCATTTTTTTAAACAATTTTATAAAATGCAGCGCCAATCATTACAAGTATTACAGCTGGCTTTATTATTGGGCTTACCCATATTGAGCATCGCTCAAGAAGCCGACAGTAGTCAAAGCATTACAGCTAAGCCTAAACAACTTCAAACCGTAGAAATCTTAAGTACAAGAGCGCTTCAAAAAAGCCCTTTTACTAAAAGCTTAATTCTTAAAAAAGATCTAGAAGTTCAAAACCTTGGTCAAGATTTACCTTGGTTGTTAAACAATAGCCCATCGATGGTGGTGAGCTCTGATGCTGGTGCCGGAGTAGGTTATACCTCAATGCGTATCAGAGGGAGCGATGCTACTAGAATCAACATCACATTAAATGGCGTACCGGTAAACGATGCCGAATCGCAAGGTACATTTTTTGTAAACCTACCCGATTTAGCTAGTTCCAGCTCTAGTATCCAGATACAAAGAGGAGTAGGAAGTGCAACCAATGGCAGTGGTGCTTTTGGGGCTACTATTAGTATTAGCAATACAGCTCAAGAAGATGAAGCTTATGCCAAGCTCTCCATGAGTGCAGGGAGCTTTAATACTCATAAAACAAGCTTAAGCGCAGGAACAGGTTTATTAAATGAACGCTTTAAACTAGATGTGCGCTTATCGCAAATAGGTTCTGATGGTTATATAGAGCGTTCTCAAAGCCATTTACAAGCCTTTCAAACTTTAGCCTCTTATAAACTTACTTCTAAGAGTGCGCTCCGCTTTATGGTGTTAAGCGGCAAAGAAAAAACTGGTCAAGCATGGAATGGTTTAGTGCAAGACTCATTAACGCATAACCGTCGTCATAACGAATTAGGTCTAAAAGCAGACGGAACTTATTACGATAATCAAAGCGACAATTATATCCAAACCTATTATCAAACTTTTTGGGATTATCAGTGGAATACTAACTGGTCAAGCACTGTAGGCTTATTTTTAACCAGAGGGAAAGGCTATTATGAAGAATACCGCTTAGGTGAAAAATTAAAAAATTATGGCTTAACCCCTTTTGCCAGCCCTAATGGTGATAGTCTTTCCAAAACCGATATGATTAGACAACTATGGTTAGATAATTATTTTTATGGAGGTTTATATAGTTTTCAATATCAAAAAAAGAAATGGAATGTGCAGATAGGTGGAAGCATAAGCCAATACAGCGGCCTACATTATGGCATTGTAAAATGGGCACAATATGGAGTACCTGCAGACCAAAAATGGTATCTTAATGATGCGATGAAAAATGATTTTAACCAATACCTCAAAGGGCAATATCAATGGAATAAAAAATGGACTTTCTATGCAGAAGCACAGTTAAGAGTTGTGAGTTATTTTATGAATGGTTTTAGAAAAAACCCATCCTTAAGACCCAGTGTTGTCTATTCATTTTTTAACCCTAAAATAGGTTTCCATTATAGCCTCGAAAACAGTTACCAGAAACAACAAACGCTCTATGCCTCTTATGCTATAGCCCATAAAGAGCCTAACCGAAACGATTTTGAAGCCTCACCTAAAACACTGCCTGTACCTGAACAGCTTTATGATTTAGAATTAGGTTATCAAATTCAGCGCGCAACATGGAGCTTACAAGCCCAAGCCTACCACATGCAATATAAAAACCAATTAGTACTAAATGGTCAAATAAACGATGTTGGCGCCTATACGCGCATCAATGTGCCACACAGCTACCGTATGGGTATAGAACTACAAGGGCATTATCAATTTAAAAAGTGGTTTCAAGCCAATGCCAATTTAAGTTTATCTCAAAATAAGATAAAACAATTTGACAACTACATAGATGATTATGATAATGGAGGACAAATCAAACAAAGCTATCAGAACAGCAAAATTGCCTTCTCTCCGCAAATAATAGCCGGAATAGATTTAGGCTTTAAACCTTTTGCTGCGGTGGCTTGGCGCAATTTAAGCGCATTAGAGTTGCACTTATTTTATAAAAGTGTAGGCAGACAATATTTAGACAATACAGAAGACCTTCAAAAAAGCCTGAAACCTTATAACTTATTAGATTTCAGAATACAATACCCTATTGCAATAAATGCTAAATGCAAACTACAGCTTATAGCAAGTGTCTATAACCTGCTCAATACAAAATACGAAAGCAATGGTTATAATTATAGCTATTGGAGCAGCAGTATGATCAACTCTGTAAACTATTATTTTCCTCAAGCCGGTAGGAACTATTTACTCGGTTTTCAATTAGAGTTTAAGTAAGTTAAATTTTAAAATAAAAACCCTACAACATAAGCGTTGTAGGGTTTTTCAATCTTTGGTATTGAGGTTATTAAAGCTTATTTCCAACCACCTCCTAAAGAGCGGTATAAAGCAATCATAGCATTAAACTGATTCAACTTTGTTTCTACCAATTCAAATTTTGCTTCGAGTGCATCTCTTTGTGTCATTAATATTTCCATATAGTCTGCTCTTGCAAATTTAAATAAATCGCCAGAGATCTTAATAGATTCTGTCAATGCATCAACTTGTTGGCTTCGCAAGTCGTAATATTTCTCTAAGTTTTGAATATTTGCTTGTTGGGTTAGTACCTCAGCATAAGCCTTAATCAGTACTTGTTGATAATCTAAGAGTGCTTGGATTTGTTTAGCATTAGCAGTAAAATAACTCGCTTTAATAGCATTTCTATTAATAAGTGGTGCGGCTAAATCGCCTGCCAGATTATACAGCACAGACTCTGGAAGTAATAATAAATAACTAGGATTAAAAGCTCTGAAACCGGTAGCAGCACTAATGCCCAAAGAGGGGTAGAAGCGTGCTTTAGCCACCTTAACATCTAATTTTGCCGCAGCTAGATTCTGCTCGGCTTGTTTAATGTCGGGTCTATTTTCTAATAACTGACTTGGCAATCCACTTTGCAAATCAGTTGCAGCTTTGGTTTCAAAAGTAGCGTCATCACGTTCAATATTTTGGGGGTATCTACCCAGTAAAACATTCAAGTGATTTTCGGTAGCAACAATTTTTTGTTGAATGGTAAATTGTAAGCTTCTAGTTTTAAATACCTCTGCTTCAAATTTGCGTACAGCAAGCTCTGTAGTACGTGCGGCTATCTTTTGTAGTTTTACAATCTCAAGTGCATCACTTTGAATTTTGACATTATTCTTTACAATAGTTAATTGTTTATCGAGTGCTACCAATTCATAATATGCTTCTGCTACTTCTGCCACTAATTGTGTTTTCATAAAGTTTTTACCTTCTACACTTGCCAGATACCTTGCTAGGGCTGCTTTTCTAGCATTGCGCAATTTTTTCCAAATATCTAACTCCCAAGAGGCAGAAAGTCCAAATTTATAATCTGGTACTGGCTCAGGCATGTCTTTACCTGGAGTAATTTGTGTTTGCGACTCCATAGCACCAATATTGGTATAACGGGGCACTTTATCCATACCTGCACCGGCATTGAGTCCTACAAAAGGAAGATATTCTCCTTTACGAGCTCTTACTTCATAACGTGCTATTTCTATTTCTTGTTTTACAATTTGGAGCTCTTGATTATTTTGTAAAGCAGTATCAATTAATGCTAATAAATAGGGGTCATTAAAATACTGCTGCCAATTTTTTTGAGCAATATTATTGGTATCCTTAAGGCCATTATAACTTGTAGGTACTGTTTTGAGTTCAGGCATTACTGCATTATGAGGCAATTTACAAGCGCCCATACTTAAAGCCAGTAAGATGAGCCCTGCCCAAGAGTTATTTATTTTATGCTTCATCATCGTTTGGGTCGTTTTGATTTTTAAATTTATTCTTGATAAATGGTAAGAATTGGAGCAGCTTATTGGGCTTAGGACTACCGCTTACTACTTCAACAAAATTTTCGGTAAGTGAGCCTTCTTCTTCATCTCGAATTAATTTACGTTTAGAGGCTATAGTGCCAAAAATGAAATAAAGACCCGGCACAATGATAACTCCAAAGACCGTACCGAATAACATACCTCCAGCAGCAGAAGTACCAATAGTTCTATTGCCTAAGGCGCCTGGTCCTTGAGCAAATACTAGTGGGATTAACCCTGCAATAAACGCAAAGGAGGTCATCAAGATTGGACGGAAACGCACCTTAGCACCTTCAATAGCTGCTTCAAGCACTGAGATACCTTTTTGCTGCCTTTGTACGGCAAACTCTACAATCAATACTGCATTTTTACCAAGTAAACCCACAAGCATTACAAGTGCTACTTGTGCATAAATATCATTGGATAGACCCATTGCTTTAATTAATAAAAACGAGCCAAAAATACCTGCGGGTAAGGATAGCACTACAGCTAATGGAAGGATAAAACTTTCATATTGTGCAGAGAGTACTAAATATACAAAGATGAGCACTACAATAAAAATATAAATCGCTTCATTACCTCTTGCTACTTCATCTTTTGAAAGCCCTTCCCAGCCAATATCATAGCCACGAGGCAAAACTTGTTTCGCAACCCCTTGTATAACTTTAATTGCCTCACCACTACTATAGCCTTTAGAAGGTTCTCCTCTTATAGCCGATGAAGTGTACATATTGTAGCGCGTAATTTCATTCAGACCATGTGTTTTTTCCAGTTTCATAAAAGACGAGTAAGGCACCATTTCATCTCTATCATTTTTAGTATATAGGTTCAATACATCTTCAGGCATTCTGCGATACTGAGGAGCAGCCTGTACATAAAGCTTAAAGAAATTGCCAAAGCGTATAAAACCTTGCTCATAAGTACTACCTATCAAGATATTAAGATTGTCTAAAGCACTTGAAATACTTACCCCTTTCTGATATGCGGCATCATTATCTATCTTAATATCATACTGTGGATAATTGGCACTAAAGAAGGTAAAAAGCCCTGTAAGCTCTTTACGTTTTCTGAGTGCTGCCATAAACTCATCATTTACTTTTTCGAGGGCTTTATAATCACCAGAATTGGTTTTATCTAACAATCGAAACGAAAAGCCGCCGGCAGCACCATAGCCTGGCACCGCTGGAGGACCAAAGAACTCAATCGTTGCACCGGGTATTTCTTTAGCTTTTTCTTCAAGCTCCTCAATAATTTCATTAACGGTGTGCTTTCTCTCATTCCAATCTTTAAGGTTAATGATACAAGTACCGGCATTAGAACCTCTACCCTCTGTGAGTACCTCATAACCTGCAAGTGCTGAAACAGATTGTATCCCTTCTACGTGTTCACTGATGCGTTGGAGTTCATCGGCTATCGCATTAGTGCGCTCTAATGTAGTACCAGGAGGGGTTTGAATGATAGCATAAATCATACCTTGGTCTTCATTAGGAATAAAACCTGATGGGAGTACTTTCGTTATTCCCATAATACCCACACTAAATGCAATAAGGATACCAAAGGTGAAAAGTTTTCTATCCACTACCTTT
>JBDHYE010000116.1:0-5723 GCA_039811245.1 Chitinophagaceae bacterium
GGTTTCTAAACAAACAAAGAATCATAATATTACACTTTCTTTTGTCAAAAATTAAGAGATTGTGGCAAACAAAATAGTTTACCTTTGCACGAAATTATAAAACAGAATAATTTAAAAATATATTTTATTATGCATAACGGATATTTTTTCTACGAACAACCCCAAAATGAACCCGTATTAGCTTATGCTCCAGGCAGTACAGAGCGTAAAGCCTTACAAGAAGCCCTAGCAAAAATGAAAAGCACTACCCATGATATACCTATGTATATTGGTGGTGAAAAAGTATATAGTGATAAAAAAACGACACTTCGTCCTCCACACGAAACTGCCCACGTGATTGGTCAATTTTCTGTAAGTGAAGTGCCTCATATCCAAGCAGCAATTAGTGCTGCGCTTAATGCTAGAGAAGCCTGGGCAAATACCCCTTGGGAGCATAGAGCCTCTATATTTATGAAAGCAGCAGAATTGCTAGCTACTAAATATCGCTTTGCCATGAATGCCGCTACGATGTTAGGTCAAAGTAAAAATGCATTTCAGGCAGAGATAGACAGCGCTTGTGAGTTAATAGATTTTCTACGTTTTAATGTCCATTTTCTATCAAAAATTTATCAAGAACAACCCATATCTCCACAAGGTTTTAATAATAGAATCGAATACCGTCCTTTAGAAGGTTTTGTAGTAGCTATTACACCTTTTAATTTTACGGCTATTGGGGGCAACTTGCCTACTGCACCTGCCCTTTGTGGTAATGTAGTAGTATGGAAACCCGCAAACACACAAGTATTAGCAGCTTCATTATTTATGGAAATTCTTATTGAAGCTGGTTTACCTGCTGGTGTTATCAATTTGATTTATCCTGCCGGCGCTACTATTGCAGAACAATGTTTCCAACATCCTGATTTTGCAGGAATCCATTTTACAGGTTCTACTGGGGTCTTCCAGAGTATTTGGAAAACAATAGGAGAAAATATCCATCGTTATAAAACGTATCCTCGTATTGTAGGTGAGACCGGAGGTAAAGATTTTATCTTTGTACACCCTACAGCCAATGTAGATGCCGTAGTAGCCAATATTATAAGAGGCGCTTTCGAGTATCAAGGTCAAAAATGTTCAGCCGCTTCAAGGCTTTATATTCCTAGCAATATAGCCGATACGATTAAAGCAAAATTGCTTACAGAAATAAAAACTCTTAAAATGGGTCCGGTAGATGATTTTACCAATTTTGTAAATGCGGTGATTGACGAAAAATCCTTTGATAAACTAGCCGCCTATATTGACGATGTTAAGAATAGCAATGGGCTTGCTAAAATATTTGCAGGGGGTAATTATGATAAATCTAAAGGCTGGTTTATTGAGCCAACTATTATTGAAACCACCGATGCTCAATATGTTACCATGTGCGAAGAACTTTTTGGCCCGGTATTAACTATGTATGTTTACGATGCTGACCAATGGGAGCCGATGCTTGATGTGGTTAACAGCACTTCTGCTTACGCCTTAACGGGTGCTATTTTTGCACAAGACCGTTATGCATTGGATATTATGACGCAAAAACTAACCAATGCTGCGGGTAATTTTTATATTAATGATAAACCTACAGGCGCAGTAGTAGGCCAACAACCTTTTGGTGGTGCTAGAGCCTCAGGTACCAATGATAAAGCCGGTGCGCCCCTCAATTTATACCGCTGGTTAAGTCTTCGTACGATTAAAGAAACTTATGTTCCCGTAACCAATTATCGTTACCCTTTCCATCAAGCCGATTAAGGATTTAACAATTATTTGCTGCATCGAATTGCGATTTCATTTATTTTTACGAGAAATAACCAATTTAATTTAAAATTAAAAGAATACTATGGACAACAACAATATCAAGTTTACCAACTATCGCGTTGAAAATGCCCAAGCTACCGGCAGTGCTGTAATGCCTAATACATATATCGCAAAGGTTTTCCTTTGGATGTTTATCGCTTTAGGGGTTTCTACTTTGTTCGCTTTTTTATTTGCCAACAATCCCGCATTGATGAGTTACTTAGTTCATTACAATGCTGTTACTGGTAAAGGTGGGCTCTCCCTATTAGGTATGGTCGTAATGTTTGCACCTATAGGCTTTGTACTCCTTATGAGTTTTGCTTTTCAGCGTTTATCAGCCACTACGCTTATTGCTTTATTTATGGCCTATGCCGCTATTAATGGTATCAGCTTTAGTTTTATACTATTAACCTATACTTCTGGTTCTATCATTGCCTGTTTTGCTTCTGCAGCGGCTATGTTTGGTATCATGGCAGTAATGGGCTATACTACTCAAAAAGATTTAACCTCATTTGGTAGAATCTTAACAATGGGTTTAATAGGTATCGTAGTGGCTATGCTCATAAATATTTTCTTAAAGAGTAATACTATGGGCTATATCATTAGCATCTTAGGTGTGGCTATATTTACTGGTCTTACTGCTTGGGACGTGCAAAAGCTAAAAAATATTGGCAGTGGTGTAGCTTATGGTGAAATATCTGAACAAGATGGTAAAAAATTAGGCGTCTTAGGAGCTCTTACTTTATACCTTGATTTTATCAACATTTTCTTATTCTTACTACGCTTATTTGGTAGCAAAAGAGACTAGTTCAATGAATACTTTTTTTAATAAAAAGGAGAAACTTACAAGGCTTCTCCTTTTTTATGTAGCATAATTTTTAAGTGCTTAGTTGTGATTTAGAGCATACATTTGTATCACAATCAAAACAGCTTATGTCAACACCTAGATTACGCATACCACAAGCCGCAGCAGAAGCCTTTAAAGCGATGTTAGACCTTGAACGTTTTTTAAATGCTAGTTCATTAGATAAAAAATTATTAGAGTTGGTAAAAATTCGTGCTTCGCAAATAAACCGTTGTGCATACTGTTTAAATATGCATACACGTGATGCAATAAAGATAGGGGAAAGTAGCCAACGAATATTTTTGTTAGAAGCTTGGCGCGAAACAACGCTTTATACGCCTCAAGAGCGTGCAGCCCTTGAGCTTACCGAGCAGCTCACCTTAATAGCTCATCATGAAATAACAGATACCTTATACACTCGCCTTCTTACACTCTTTGGTGAAAAAGACCTAGCCACATTAATAATGGCGGTAGCTGTTATTAATACTTGGAATCGAATTGCTATAAGTACACAGTTGCCCATAGAAGATTAATAAAATTGGAATGAATCATAAAGACGAAATAATAAACAAACTAAAAGAATTGGCACAGCAGACAGCATTGTTAGAGCCAAGTGCAGAACAAAGAGCTTCAATACTTCATCAAGGTTTCGAGTTTACTCAAAATTATTTTTCAGAATTACCACATTTAAAAGCATTTCATCAAAAGCAAGTAGCACCTTTAGAAATTAATAATGAAAAATTTGAATTTTCAACATTATTAGATATTTATAGAAGGCAGGTGATTGAAAATGGCATAAATGCTTCATCTGGTAAGCATTTAGGATATATTCCCGGAGGTGGAATTTTTATGGCTGCTATTGCAGATTATATAGCGGCTATAAGCAATCCTTTTGCAAGTATAGTATATGCCTCGCCTGGTGCTGCAGCGATTGAAAATGCGGTGATAGATTGGCTGAAAAAGATTTTCTCTTTCCCATCTTCAGCCGTAGGTAGTTTAAATTCAGGAGGGTCAATATCAACACTCATAGCATTGGCAGCAGCACGTGATGCACATCAAATTGCTGGAGAAAAAATTAAAAAAAGCACAGTATATTTTAGTGCACAGCTACATCATTCTACTCAAAAAGCATTACGAATATTAGGTTTAGGCGATTTGCAACTTAGAGCAATTCAATGCAATGATAATCACAGTCTTGATCTCAATCATTTGCAAAATCAGATTCAGCAAGACCTGTCAATGGGTTTTAGTCCTTTTTTACTTATTGCTACCGCTGGAACAACAGATACAGGTGCAATAGACGCACTTGATGAAATGGCAAAAATTGCAAACCGTCATGCTATGTGGTATCATGTAGATGCAGCCTATGGAGGCTTTTTTATTTTAAGTTCAAAAAAAGATAAATTTAAAGGTATTGAAAAGGCAGATTCATTAATTGTAGATCCACATAAATCTCTTTTCTTACCTTATGGTGTAGGAGCAGTATTGATCAAAGATAAAAGAGCAGTGTTACAATCTAACTATTATACAGCAGCCTATATGCAAGATGGTTGGGATGATGAAAGTACCTTAAGTCCTGCAAATATTTCACCAGAGCTTACAAAACATTTTAGAGGTTTGAGAGTTTGGCTGCCATTGCAATACCATGGCATTGAACCATTTGTAGCTTGTTTAGAAGAAAAATTACTTTTAATACAATATTGTAGAATGGGTTTAAAAGACTTAGGCTTCGAATTAGGACCAGAACCCTCGCTTTCAATTACTTATTTTTGGTATCCATTTAAACAAGATACAGACAATTATAATCAATTATTAATGAATTATATTCACCAAGACGGAAGTGTCTTTCTAAGCTCTACACGCATAAGTGACCGTTTTGTAATACGTGTTGCTATATTAGCATTTCGTACCAAAATGGAAGTTGTTGATGAAATGTTGATGATGATTCAGAAAGCATTGCTTCAAGTAAAAGAAAAATATCAAATCCTGTAGATAAAATAATTATGCTGTCTAAATTACTTGCTTTCATAGTTGGACTACTGTTCTGTAGTTACGGGCTTAAAGCTCAAGTGTATGGTTGTAGAGATATTCAAGCTACAAATTACAACCCTTCTGCTACCATTAATGATGGCTCTTGTGTGTATCCGGTCACCAATGTACCAATAGATACTAGTATGGATTTAGCTGCGATAGTTAAAGAAAGTTCTGCACTTCAAAAAGATCCAAGTACAAGCACACAATTTTGGACTATAAATGATGGTTCAAATAGTCCACAGTTGTTTTTGTTAGATACTTGGGGCAATGTAATCAGAAAAGTTTGGGTTAAAAACCAAGTTAATACCGATTGGGAAGCATTGGCACAAAGTAATACCCATTTGTTTATTGGAGATTTTGGAAATAACAACGGCAATCGTAAAAATTTAAAAGTACTAAAAATACTTTGGTCTGCTATTCATAGTACCGATACCGTTTCTGCCGATACGATTGGTTTTTACTATCCAGAACAAACAGATTTTACTTCTAGCCCTGATAATACTGCCTTTGATGCCGAAGCCTTTTTTTATAGTAATGACTCTTTGTATCTTTTTACTAAAAATTGGAAAACCTTGCAGAGTAGTCAATATGTATTGCCCAGTACTAAAGGGTATTACCCAGCTAAGTTGAGAAGCACTTATGCTGTTGATGGCCTCATTAGTGATGCTACTTATGATACTGCTAGTAAGGTAGCCATGCTATTAGGTTACAAAGATATTGGCTTAGGTATTTATACTTGCTTTAGTTATTTGCTTTTCGATTATCAAAATGATGATTTTTTTTCGGGCAATAAAAGACGTGTAGAATTAGGAGGCCCTTCTACATTAGGGCAAACAGAAGGTATCAGTTTTGTAAATGATTTTAATGTAGCCATAAGTGGCGAAGCGATTAAAAAAGCGGCTTGGGGTATTGATTGGCCTGCACGATTGAGTAAGTTTAGTGTAAAGCCTTATTTGGTACATTATTTATCCCTACCACAATACTCAATCCATTCACTTCAAAATAATTTTTGGCCAAACCCAGTACAAGACCAACT
>JBDHYE010000117.1:0-5678 GCA_039811245.1 Chitinophagaceae bacterium
AAGGACGAACCGGCGATGCCGCCGGGCGGCGGCATGGGTGGCATGGGCGGGATGGATTTCTGATCCAGGCCGCGCAAGCGATACTGCAATACGAAACCCCCGCAGCGATGCGGGGGTTTTTGTTTGTCTCGGGATTTGAGAGCTCGCGATGCAAAACCCATGTGACCCAACGCCGCGTACCCGCCAGAGCTTTCCAGCCGCTAGACTCACCTGCTGCGACAGGTTGCCTGCATCCTTGATGAAAGGGGCGGGGGTGGCCCCGATCAGGAGGGGTGGATGTACGTCCGGGAAAGCACCATCGAGCAGGAATTGATCGAGAAGCTCGGCGAGCTGAAATACGCGCTGCGTCCGGACATCCGCGACCGCGCCGCGATGGAACGCAACTTCCGCGAGAAGTTCGAGGCGCTCAACCGCGTCCGCCCGGGCGCCACAGGGACTGATAAATTTATCTCCTGCATTGGAGATTTACCTTGGCGGCGAAATGGTGGCCCGATTGATCTTCGTTCAGGCGTCGCCTGGCGGATCGCGCGCTGGTGGAGCCCGAGCATGGCGTGACGCGCGCGGGTGCCAATCGGCCCGCGCAGGTCTATCGGTTGCGCCGCGTTCCGGAACCTCAAGACAACAAGGCATAATCCAGGCGCACATCATTCAACATGATGGCGTCCTGAACTATGGAGACGGCCACAATGGGATCATTCCTTGCGTCACTCCGTTGCTGCCGCGGGGCTGCTGCCGCAGGGCTGCTGCTGGTCATGGGAAGCACGGCCTTGTCGTTCGCCCATGCAGCGGCGGCGGAAACATCCGTCTGCAATCTCTCGGCCTGGTCCACCGACCCCGACCCCAACGGTTTGGCCGTCCGTTCCGGGCCGGGCACCGGCCATGCTGTCATCGCCCGGCTGCCGCCGCCGGGAGGTGTCGCAGGCTACGACCATGCCGCCGAGGTGACGATCACGGGGTCGCAAAATGGCTGGTTCCGCATCAGCGATGCGATCGTGATGGATTATGAAGGCGACAAGCCGGACAAGGTGCTGTTCAAGGGAGAGGGCTGGGTGTCGGGGCGTTATCTCGGCCTGTTGCTCAACGCGCCGACGCTTCATCGCGGGCCCTCGCCCGATGCTCCCGTGGTCGCGCAGCTTTCCTTCATCGCCCCGGACGGGAGTGCAATAGGCCCGGATTCCTACACCGTGCGCCTCCGTGCCTGCAAAGGGGATTGGGTCGAGGTCGATGCTTCCTTCGAAGACAGGCATGTCCACGGTTGGGCGACGCGGACCTGTTCCAGTCAGGTGACGACCTGCCCATGACCTTGCCGGGCCCGCACCGTCGGTCGTGTCGTGGAGACCATCTGGAGGTCGTGAGGTGCTGGTGCACGGGCGGTCGAAAGGTCGGCATCGCTTGCCGCACGGCATCGGTGGATTTGCGCCCCGCCTGAAAAGGCGAATCATCCGGACAGATCGGACATCCTGTGCAAGACTGTTGCCACCGGCCGGGCGTGGGGTCTCGGCCCGGAGAGCGCGGCCTGCATGAATCGTTTTCTCGCCGAGTTGAAGCGACGCAACGTCATCCGCGTGGCGGGGCTGTATCTCGCCGGTGCCTGGCTGCTGGTGCAGGTGACCGGCACCGTGCTGCCGTTCTTCAACGCATCCCTTTCGATCGCACGCACGCTGACGATTGTCCTGGCCGTGGGCTTCATCCCGGCATTGGTGCTGGCCTGGGTGTTCGAATGGACGGCGAAAGGCCTGGAGCGCGATTCCAGTCGTGAGGATGTGGTCTCGGGTGAGCCGCGCTCGGGCAAGGGCTTCGACCGCCTGATCATGGTGGTGCTGGCGCTGGCGATCGGCTATTTCGCCTTCGACAAGTTCGTGCTGGCGCCGCAGCGGCAGGCCGTCGTTGCGCATGAGGCGCGCAGGGAAGGGCGCAGCGATGCGATCAAGGACAGCTTCGGCGAGCGCTCGATCGCGGTGCTGCCGTTCGTGGACATGAGCGCAGCACATGACCAAGCCTATCTTTCCGATGGCATCGCCGAGGAACTGCTGAACCTGCTGGCGCGGGTGCCGCAGTTGCGAGTGATTTCACGCTCCTCGGCCTTCGCATTCCGCGAGCGCAAGGACGCCATCCCCGTGATCGCCCGCAAGCTGGATGTCGGCTACATCCTCGATGGCTCGATCCGCAAGGCCGGCGACCGCGTGCGCATCACCGTGCAATTGATCGACGGGCGCTCGGATACCCTGCTTTGGAACGACACCCTTGACCGCCCGTTGGACGACATCTTCGCGGTTCAGGACGAAATCGGCGCGTCGGTGGTGGTGCAGCTGAAGATCAAGCTGCTCGGGAATCCCGTTCCGAAGACGCGCCGGACCACGCTCGAGGCCTACACCCTGTATTTGCAGGCGATGGCAATGCCGCTGCAGGACAAGGCGTCCTACGACCGCCATATCGAAATGCTGAAGCGGGTGCTGGGCATGGATCGCAATTACGTGCCTGCATTGACAGCGTTGGCGATCGCCTACAGCGCGCAGGCCAATTTTGCGCTCATCGATCCCGCGGAAGGCTATCGGCTGGCGTTGGCAACCGCGGATCAGGCGCTCGTTCTGGAGCCTGGCAACAGTCAGGCCCTGGGGGTCAAGGCAGACATCGCGCTGCGGCACGATGGCGACCTGGCCGCAGCGGCGCGATTCATCCAGATGGCATTGCAAACCGGCCACCAGGATCTCAACGACATGAATATTGCGGAAGACGTCGCCAAGGCGTTGGGCCGCATGGATGACGCGGTGGCGATCGATGAATACATCGTCGCCCGGGACCCGATGCAGGCGATCGCGTACTCGCAACTTGGCATCGCCTACCAGCAAGCCGGTCGGTTGGATGAAAGTATCAAGGCCAGTCGCACGGCGCTGGACATGGAGCCGGGGCAGACGGTGACCCACTTCATCATCGGCACCTCGCTGCTGCTCAAAGGCGATGCGAAGGCGGCCTTGGCAGAAGTCCAGCGCGAGCCATTCGAACCGTTCCGCCTGTTCGGCGAGGCCATGGTCTACCACTCGCTTGGCGACCGGGCGAAGTCGGATGCCGTGCTGGCGCAGATCATCGCCAAGTACGACAAGGATGCGGCCTACAACATTGCCTATGTTGAAGCCTGGCGCGGCAACGTCGACAGCGCATTTGCCTGGCTCGACAAGGCGGTGGAGTACAAGGACACGGGTTTGCCGATGCTGATCGTCGAGCCTTTGTTCGCCCGCCTGCACAAGGATCCGCGCTGGCCGGCGCTGCTGCAGCGGCTGGGCAAATCGCCGGAGCAGCTGGCCGCGATTCCGTTCAAGGTGACCCTGCGCGGTGCCGCCAATCCAGGACCATGACGGCGATGCCGGCGGCTGCCAGGTCGCGCGGCCATCGGTTCCGGTTGTTGAGCAACATTCTCGAATAGCGGGTCGTATCATCGCGGCATGGCGACCGTGCTGATGCTGCTGCCCAACCGCGACTTCGACCCCACCGAGGCCGGCATTCCCTGGGAAACGCTGACCCGGCTGGGCCACGTGGTCCGGTTTGCCACCCCGGAAGGCGGGGTGGCGCAGGCCGATGCGCGGATGGTGGAAGGCTTCGGGCTGGGGCCGTGGAAGGTGCTGCTGCGCGCCGACGCCAACGGCCGCCGCGCCCATGCGGCGATGACGCAGGACGCGGCGTTTCTGGCGCCGCTGCGCTACGCCCAGGCCGCGCAAGACGGCTTTGACGCCCTGCTGCTGCCCGGCGGCCACGCCGCGGGAATGCGCGAATACCTGGAATCGGAGGCGGTCCACGCGATCATCGCCCGGGCGTTTGCCCGCAACCTGCCGGTGGGCGCGATCTGCCACGGCGTGGTGGCCGCGGCCCGCGCGCGCGGCGCGGACGGGCGTTCGGTGCTGCACGGCCGCAAGACCACCGCGCTCACCCGCACGCAGGAGCTGGCCGCCTGGCTGATGACGCCGTGGCTCGGGCGCTATTACCGGACCTATCCGGAAACCGTGCAGGGCGAGGTGACCCGCGCACTGGCCTCCAGACGCGACTTCCAGGCCGGGCCGCCGGCGCTGCTGCGCGACGACCCCAAGCATCCGGAGCGCGGGTTCACGGTGCGCGACGGGCGCTACCTTTCCGCGCGCTGGCCCGGCGACGTGCACCGGTTTGCCGGCGAATTTGCCGAACTGCTGGCGGCTTAGCGCTTGCCGTGGTTGCCCGGCTGGTAGTGGCCCGGCTCGGAGCGGAACGGAATGGCCAGGCGGTTCCAGCCGTTGATGGCGATGATGGCGTAGGTCAGATCGGTCAGCTCTTTTTCGCTGAACTGCTTGCGCGCTTCCTCATAGAGCGCCTCACTGACGCCGTGGCTGCCGGCGATCCGGGTGAGGGCCTCGGTCCAGGCCAGCGCGGCGCGTTCGCGGTCGTTGTAGAAGGGCGCCTCGCGCCAGGCGTCGAGCAGGTACAGCCGCTGTTCGGTTTCACCGGCGGCCCGCGCATCCTTGCTGTGCATGTCCAGGCAGTAGGCGCAGCCGTTGATCTGGGAGGCGCGCATCTTGACCAGTTCCATCAGCGGGGGTTCCAAACCGCTGTTTTCGACGTGGCGCTGCAGGTCGATCATCGCCTGCATGGCGGCCGGCGCCAGTGCGCCGTAGTCGAGACGTTGGGTCATGGTCGTATCCTCCGGACGTGGATCCCGTCCACGGTTATACGGACGGGCCCCGTCGCGACCGTGTGATTGCGGCCTCGGTGCGGCTACGATGTCGGCTTAGGGGCGGGCCGGAAATGCGGGGGCATCGACAGGTGGAGAATCTGCTGGCCGAACTGAAGCGTCGCAACGTGATCCGGGTCGCGGGCCTGTATCTGGCCGGTGCCTGGCTGCTGGTACAGGTGACCGGCACCGTGCTGCCGTTCTTCGATGCGCCGCTTGCGATTGCACGCACGCTGACGATCGTGTTGGTGGTGGGATTCGTCCCGACCCTGGTGCTGGCCTGGGTGTTCGAATGGACCGCGAAAGGGCTGGTGCGCGAGTCCGGGCGAGTGGACGACGCCCCCGGCGCGGCGCGTTCCGGCAAGGGCTTCGATCGCCTGATCATGGTGGTGCTGGCGCTGGCGATCGGGTATTTCGCCTTCGACAAGTTCGTGCTGGCGCCGCAGCGGCAGGCCGTCGTGGCGCAGGAGGCGCGGCGGGAAGGGCGCAGCGATGCGATCAAGGACACCTTCGGCGAGCGTTCTATCGCGGTGCTGCCGTTTGCCGACATGAGCCAGGCAAAGGACCAGCAGTATTTGTCGGACGGGATCGCCGAAGAATTGCTGAATCTCCTGGCGAAGGTGTCGCAGCTGCGGGTGATTTCGCGATCGTCGGCATTCATCTTCCGTGATCGTGGCGAGGGGATCCCGGAAATCGCGCGCAAGCTGGACGTGGGCTACATCCTCGATGGCTCGATCCGCAAGGCCGGCAACCGGGTGCGGATCACCGTGCAGCTGATCGACGGACGCTCGGATACCCAGCTGTGGAATGACGTCTACGACCGTCCGCTGGATGACATTTTCGCGATCCAGGACGAGATCGGCGCCGCGGTGGTCGCGCAATTGAAGGTCAAGCTGCTGGGTAGCGCCGCGCCCAAGGTCCGGCGTACCGATCCGCGTTCGTTCACGCTGTATCTGCAAAGCCTGAGCAGCTACCGCGAACACAA
>JBDHYE010000118.1:0-5620 GCA_039811245.1 Chitinophagaceae bacterium
TGTGAAATCATCTTTTCATTGCCAATAAGTTGTTCTGTGTTTAACTGCATACTTTTTGCAATATTTTCAACTATGGAATAAGCTTCGGGGTGTACAGCACTTTTATCTAAGCTGTTATTACTTTGTGGTATTCTTAAAAATCCAGCACATTGTTCAAAAGCTTTTTGTCCTAATCTTGGCACTTGTAATAATTCATTTCTATTTGAAAAATGCCCATGCTCATTTCGGTATTGTATAATGTTTTCTGCAAGTGAAGGACCAATTCCACTTATATAACTTAACAGATGCTTGCTAGCTGTGTTTAAGTTTACACCTACTTTGTTTACACAGCTTTCAACGGTTTGATCTAGTTTTTCTTTTAAGCGAATAGGGTTTACATCGTGTTGATATTGACCTACCCCGATACTCTTAGGGTCTATCTTAACCAGCTCAGCAAGAGGGTCCATAAGTCTTCTACCAATACTAACAGAGCCTCTTACGGTAATGTCATAATCTGGAAATTCTTGTCTTGCAGTTTCTGAAGCACTATATACCGAAGCACCATCTTCATTCACTAAAAATATTGGAATGTTGAGTTGTAGTTTTTTTACAAACTGTTCCGTTTCTCTACCAGCAGTACCATCGCCAATAGCAAATGCTTCAATCGTATATTTTGCAACTAGGTTTTTAATTATGTTTTCTGCTTCTATTAGACGATGATTGTTTTCGTGTATATAAATTAGGTCTGTAGTTTTTAAAGCACCTGTAGCATCTAAGCAAACTACTTTACAGCCTGTACGATAACCAGGGTCAATGGCTAAAATATTTTTACTGCCTAGTGGCGAAGCAAGTAATAATTGTTTTAAATTTTCTGCAAAAACTTGTATCGCTTCTTCGTCTGCTTTAGTTTTCAATAAGCTTCTAAATTCTGCTTCCATACTGGGTTGCATTAATCTTCTGTAAGCATCTTTTATAGCACGTTTAACCTGATGTGCCGCATCATTGTTAGATAGAATATATTGTTTTTCTAATAAGGCTAAAGCATTGTCTTCTTCTGCTGCTATTTCTACACGTAGATAACCTTCCATAAAACCTCTTAATAGTGCTAAGAATCTATGTGAAGGTATTTTTGAAATGGGCTCTTTAAAATCAAAATAGTCTTTGTACTTCTGAGCTTCTTGTTCTTTATCAGCAATAAGTTTTGCAGTAATTTGGGCTTCTTTTTCAAATAAATTTCGAATACTGTTTCTACTGTTAAAGTCTTCATTAACCCACTCTGCAATAATATCTCTGGCTCCTTGTAAGGCTTGATCAACACTTGTTATAACTTCATTAAAATACTTTTGTGCTAGAGCTTCTATTTCCAAATCTGATTGCTCGAAAATGCTTTGTGCTAAGGGTTCTAGCCCTTGTTCTTTGGCATTTTGAGCTTTAGTTTTGCGTTTAGGTTTGTAGGGTAGGTAAATGTCTTCAAGTGCATTAAGATGTTCAGCACTTTCAATTTTTTCTAAAAGTGCATCGGTCATTTTACCTTGATCTGTAATAGATTTTATAATGCTTGCTTTCCTGTTATGAAATTCTAAACTGCTCTTTGCCGTATCAATAATGTTTGCAATCTGTACTTCGTCTAATGCTCCAGTTTTATCTTTACGATAGCGTGCAATAAATGGAATCGTAGCTGCTTCTGCTACTAATTGTAATACATTCTTTACCTGCTCTTCTTTTAAATTTAATTGCGTTGCTGTTTCTTTATAAAAGTCTATTAAATTGTTATCGTTTGCCAAGGGATAAATATTTTTAAATTAAAGGGAGCGAAAATAGGCATTAAGTACTTAATATTTTGAATTTCTTTCTACTAAAAAGGGCTGTTATACTTTATGATAACAGCCCTTTATATTTTACAATATGTATTAATTACTTTGTTTGAGTATTTTTTCTTTTCCTAAGAAAATTCCTTTTTCATCAAACAAACTAATAAAATAGACACCATCAGCATAGGGTTCGAGATGAACAGCCTTTGCATTTTTTTGTTCTAAAATGGATCGACCGATGGCATCATAGAGTTTGATATTTATAACCATATCCGCATCAATAAATACAACATCACTAGTAGGATTCGGATAAATTTTAATTACTTTTTGTTGTATTTGTGAGCTGGCAATAGATGTAGTATTATCTGTATCTAAAGTGTCTGATACTTCTGAACAATCATTGACATCTGTTACGATACAATAGAAAATACCACCGAAAGCTGGCATAACATAATTTGGTGCCGTGGCACTAGGAATTACTTTATAGTTTCTGTACCATTGATAACTCTTATAAATTGGCGCTACACTTAATAAGCTTCCTGCTCTTGTGATTTTAGGTTTAATTACAGGAGGGTAAGTGCTTGCAAGGGTATGATTTGTTTCAGTAGTACAACCAAAGGAATCGGTTACTAAAACATGGTAATCACCCGCTTTAGAAATAATGAGTTTATCACTGCTGGCACCAGGAACTATTAATCCATCTTTATACCATACATATGTATATTTAGGATAGCTTGGTGTAGTAAATAATACTATGTTAACATTAGGGCAGAACAATAAATCCGTTGGAGATAATTTAGGTTCTGGTAATGTGTCTTCAAATACATATTGGCTCGCTTCATTAATACAGCCGTATTTCCCTGTTACCAACACTTTGTATAAACCATTAACACCTATTCTTAATGAATCTGAACTTGCTCCTGCAATGCTTAGGCTATTTCTGTACCATTCATAAGTGTATATTTTTACAGAAGAAATTGCTTTAATAGTTACTGAATCTTTTTTACAGAACACAAAAGGTATTTTGCCAACCGCTTCAAGTTTTATATCCGGTTGATCCACTACTTCTACATTGATTAACGCACGTTCACTTTCGCAACCTTCAGTTGATGTTTGACTAACATAAAATTTAAATATCCCTATTGATATTGTACTTGGTGTAGGCGCAGAACTACTACCTATACCACCTGTTAAGCTGCTATACCATTTTAATGAACTTCCCGACGCAGAAAGTGCACTTGCTAAAGCCCCTTTGCAATAACCTACAGTGTCTATTACTGAAGGGGGGATAGGTTTAGAATTTATTACAACCACAATAGCTGCTCTTGGCCCTTCACAGCCATAAGTGTTTTGCTGACTAACATAATAAGTTGTAGTGCCGCTAGATGCCGTACTAGGCGTAGGTGCTGTACTGCTGCCTGTTCCTCCAGTAGCAGCTGTGTACCATAACAAACTAGTACCCGATGCCGTTAATGCGGCTGCGGTATCGCCCACACAATAGTTTACCGGACTCGTAACGCTTGGAGCAGCAGGTAATGGATTAATATTTACCACTATTGCCGCTCTTGGTCCTTCGCAACCATAAGTATTTTGTTGACTAACAAAATAAGTTGTTGTACCACTAGAAGCCGTGCTCGGCGTAGGCGCTGTGCTGCTGCCAGTACCACCAGTAGCCGAAGTGTACCATAACAAGCTAGTGCCCGATGCTGTTAAAGCTGATGCGGTATCGCCTACACAATAATTTATCGGACTCGTAACGCTTGGCGCAGCAGGTAAAGGATTAACATTTACAACAATCGCTGCTCTTGGTCCTTCGCAACCATAAGTATTTTGCTGACTAACATAATAAGTAGTAGTACCGCTAGTAGCCGTATTAGGCGTAGGTGCTGTACTGCTGCCTGTACCACCAGTAGCAACTGTGTACCATAACAAACTAGTACCCGATGCTGTTAATGTTGATGCGGTGTCACCTACACAGTAATTTACTGGACTCGTAACACTTGGCGCTGAAGGTAATGGATTTACTTTAACCTCAATCGCTGCTCTTGGTCCTTCGCAACCATAAGCGTTTTGCTGGCTCACATAGTAAGTTGTAGTGCCGCTAGATGCCGTACTAGGCGTAGGTGCTGTGCTGCTACCTGTTCCACCAGTAGCAGCTGTGTACCATAACAAACTAGTACCTGATGCTGTTAAAGCAGTAGCGGAATCACCTACACAATAATTTATCGGACTCGTAACACTTGGAGCAGCAGGCAATGGATTAACATTTACGACAATAGCCGCTCTTGGTCCTTCGCAAGAAGTAGAATAGCGCTGACTAACATAGTATGTTGTTGTACCACTAGAAGCCGTACTAGGCGTAGGCGCTGTGCTGCTGCCAGTACCACCAGTAGCCGAAGTGTACCATAACAAGCTAGTGCCCGATGCTGTTAAAGCTGATGCGGTATCGCCTACACAATAATTTATCGGACTCGTAACGCTTGGCGCAGCAGGTAAAGGATTAACATTTACAACAATCGCTGCTCTTGGTCCTTCGCAACCATAAGTATTTTGCTGACTAACATAATAAGTAGTAGTACCGCTAGTAGCCGTATTAGGCGTAGGTGCTGTACTGCTGCCTGTACCACCAGTAGCAACTGTGTACCATAACAAACTAGTACCCGATGCTGTTAATGTTGATGCGGTGTCACCTACACAGTAATTTACTGGACTCGTAACACTTGGCGCTGAAGGTAATGGATTTACTTTAACCTCAATCGCTGCTCTTGGTCCTTCGCAACCATAAGCGTTTTGCTGGCTCACATAGTAAGTTGTAGTGCCGCTAGATGCCGTACTCGGCGTAGGAGCTGTGCTGCTGCCAGTACCACCAGTAGCCGAAGTGTACCATAGCAAACTAGTACCCGATGCAGTTAAAGCTGATGCGGTATCGCTTACACAATAAGTAATCGGACTTGTAACGCTAGGTGCAGCAGGTAAAGGATTAACATTTACGACAATAGCCGCTCTTGGTCCTTCGCAAGAAGTAGAATAGCGCTGACTAACATAGTAAGTAGTAGTACCACTAGAAGCCGTACTAGGTGTAGGTGCTGTACTGCTGCCTGTTCCACCAGTAGCAGAAGTGTACCATAACAAACTAGTACCCGATGCTGTTAAAGCTGATGCGGTATCGCCTACACAATAATTTATCGGACTCGTAACGCTTGGAGCAGTAGGCAATGGATTAACATTTACTACTATTGCCGCTCTTGGTCCTTCGCAACCATAAGTATTTTGTTGACTAACATAGTAAGTTGTTGTACCGCTAGAAGCCGTGCTAGGAGTAGGCGCTGTGCTGCTGCCAGTACCACCAGTAGCAGCTGTGTACCATAACAAACTAGTACCCGATGCCGTTAAAGCAGCTGCGGTATCACCCACACAATAGTTTACCGGACTTGTAACGCTTGGCGCTGAAGGTAAAGGATTTACTTTAACCTCAATCGCTGCTCTTGGTCCTTCACAGCCATAAGTGTTTTGCTGACTAACATAATAGGTAGAAGTTCCACTAGTAGCCGTGCTCGGCGTAGGCGCTGTACTACTGCCAGTTCCACCAGTAGCCGAAGTGTACCATAACAAGCTAGTGCCCGAAGCTGTTAATGCAGATGCGGTATCGCCTACACAATAAGAAATCGGACTTGTAACACTAGGTGCAGCAGGCAAAGGATTAACATTTACGACAATAGCCGCTCTTGGTCCTTCGCAAGAAGTAGAATAGCTCTGACTAACATAGTAAGTAGTAGTACCACTAGAAGCCGTACTAGGTGTAGGTGCTGTACTGCTGCCTGTTCCACCAG
>JBDHYE010000119.1:0-5599 GCA_039811245.1 Chitinophagaceae bacterium
ATCCCGAATCGTTACGGACAAATACGCCAACAATACCACAGACGGCAAAGAGCCACGATAAAAGAAGACAATCCAAGCAAAGATTTTTTTAAACACATACCCAAATACAAAGCATTTTGCACCGTTCCCGACCACACCAATTATCAAAGGATAATTAATAATTGTTTCAACTTGTATTTTCCTTTTGAGTGGGAGGCAGAAGAGGGCGATTTTGATATTACTTTGAATTTCATAAAGCATATTTTTGGCTCTGATGGAGTGGCAATTGATGAAAATTTAACCGTTCCACGATGGGAATTAGGACTGGATTATTTGCAATTGTTATACAAAAATCCACAGCAGACTTTACCCATTTTGTCGCTTGTTTCTAACGAAAGGCAAACAGGTAAAACTACATTTATTAAATGGCTCAATATTTTATTTGCCGAAAATGTAGCAATCGTAGGTAACGAAGATTTAGAAGGCAATTTTAATGCACACTGGACCAGTAAATTAATTGTGGCTTGTGATGAAACGAAGATTGACAAGAACGTAGTAATGGAAAAAGTAAAATCACTTTCCACCGCCAACAATATAATGATGAACGCCAAAGGACGGGACCAGATCGCAATGGAATTTTTCGCAAAATTTATTTTGTGTTCCAATAACGAAGATAATTTTGCTCAGATTGACAAAGAAGAAATCCGTTTTTGGGTTATCAAAGTGCCTACTCTTTCAGGGAAAAACAATGTAGATTTACTCAACGATATGAAAGAAGAAATATCCGCTTTCATTAACTTTCTCAACGGTCGCAAAATGATAACAGAACGCAAAGAAAGACACTGGTTTGAAACAAGATTACTACATACCGAAGCATTAGAAAAAGTACAGCAAAACAGCCGTCCAACCGTAGAAAAACTAATCACTTACGGAATAGTAGAACTATTTGAACGCTCTTTGCTTAACGAAATAACCATTCCACTAACCGCAATTGCTACCGAAATATTAAAAAGGCCAAATGACAAAGACTATATCAAACGCATCTTGCATCAAATGGGCTACAAAACTCAAGAACCGGCACGCAGAAATTATCCAAGGTTAAGCGAAAAACAAACAGCAGACGGATATACAACTATTACCACAACGCCTATTTCCTTTCACGGACGATATTACCAATTCAATAGAGCCGATTTTATCAAAGACAACAAAGAATTACAAGAAACAGATCATGAATTACCCTTTTAAAAAAAATTAAAAATGACAAAAGAACAAATATTTGCACTGCAACCCTCTCGAAAAATAATTTTTTCAAAGAATTGTAACAAAAAACTGTATTGTCATTACTATACAACTATCAGAAAAAGTAGTGCATACTATGTACCCGGCGAATACTATTTTGTATTTCAAGCCAGACACGCAGCAGCAGACCACAGAGCGCTATTAATTACCAAAAAAACAATACTATTAGAGCAATTACCCGAAATAACAGCCTATCTTGATACCGGAATGAATCAGCATCAGACGAAAGAACTATTCCGCCGTATGTATCCACAAGCAGACTGGAACACTCAAAAGTTAGACATTTTACTATTACAAAACTTAGAAGCTGATTTATTGTAAAAAAAACCGTATATTCTCAGTATAAAAACTTTAAAAAATGAGCATAGCAAAAATTAAAAATCCTAAACCGCTTTCGAGCGGTTTTTTTATTTCTTTTAAAAACTTTTTCAAAGACAAAAAGGCAGATTTTTCCGCCGTTGTTGGTGTTATCACCAACAACACTTTTAAAAACACTTTTTTTTACTAAATAATTTATTGTTACAATTGTTACAATTGTTACAATATTGATAATCAAATAGTTAAGCGTAACAATGTTAAAGAAAAGTTAGAAAAATTGTTACATTTGGTTACAAATATAAATGTTAATGCTTTGCCAAATTGTTACAATTGTTACACCCAAAAGGCTGAAAATCAATGATGTAACTTTGTAACAATTGTAACAATGAAAATATTACCACAGAATTTGAGAAAAAAAATTTTTTACATCACACCGTTTTTTGCTCTTTTTTTTAATTCATAATTCATAATTCATAATTCATAACTCATCATTTATGCCATTCCGACATATCGGATTTTTACGAAGTCTGTAAAAGTTTTTCAGAATTTTGAAAAATATAAAAAGACTTGAAAAGAGATGTCCAAATACAAACAAAGGTTAATACCGTCAGTAACTACGCCAATACACCTAAAAAAAGCTACAAGAACAGAATTAAACGCTTTCGTAAAAGATTATTATAGAAAAAACATACAAGGTACAGAAGTACAAATTAATCACTTTTAAAACCTAAAACAAATGAAAAAAAATTTATGAACTCCCAATATTGGCACAAAAAAAAAAGAAAAAAAACTTTAAAAAAAACAGTTAAAAAAGCAATTAATAAAATAAAAAAATGATTCAAGAAAACGTACCAAAAACGCCTATAATATTGATTCTATCAGTTTTAGAGCAAGAAAATGAAAGACATTGGAGTACGTCAGAAATTCAAAAATTAATAGAAAAACATCATAACACCCATATCAATATCAACACAATAAGAAAACATTTAAAATCATTATCAAAAACTATCAAAATGAAAATAGTTATTAGACGAATCGGAAATAAAAAAAAACCTCAAAAATTTTATTCAATCTAACTAAAATAGAAATATATGCTATTTAATAAATTAAATACCACAAAGAGCACAGGCAAACTAGATAGACTTCTCACCTTATTGAACCCGATGCTTAAAATGACCGGAGTAAATATTGATACGGTCATTACAGATTCAGCAGCTAAAGTTCATAAAACTTTAGAGCAGATCAATAAAAAAATTTTTATTACGATACAAATAGCAGAGACCGGAGATCATTATATTTTGTCCATAGTAGAAATACCTAACACCGATAATAGTACATATAAAATACTCGGGGTATATAAAATAACATCAATACCGGACTTAATTAACGCATTTAACAGTTTCACTAATAACTTAGAAAATCTTACCGATAATGAATATAGACTTCAACAGGCTGCAACTAATGAACCAAGTACCACAGAACCAAGTACAACAGGAACCGGTACAACAGAACCAAGTACAACAGGACCAAGTACCGATGCCACAACAGAATAGCCCCATACCAGAGCTGTACGAGAATGATCCGGTAATGAATGAAATGCAAGAGGATATGACACCCTCACAAGACACGATTATTAATGATGACGGTACTGAAGAAGTACCTATAAGACAAGATAAAGAAGAAGCTCCAGAAGAAAACATTAAAGTGTCTAAACGTGCATTAGATGATACTTCTTTACTTATGGATCTAAGAGATTCAGTACAAGCCTTAGGACTTGCTTGGTATAGTGATGGATTTAATGAAATTGAAATAAACCAAAAAAAATACCGCTATACCCCTGAGCAAAAAGACATGCTTATAGAAGCTTGGAGCCCGGTAATACAAAGCAATAATATTAAAGTATCTCCATTCTTTCGTATTGCCGTAGTTGAAGCTATGTGTAGCGGTCCACTATTAGCCCTTGCACATCAAAACCGAAAATACAGACTAGAACTGGAAGAAGCCAAAGCCAAACTGTCTGCAATGCTCAGAGATAAAGACAGACAAGAACCAATACCCAACGACATTAAAACAACCATAAAAGAAAGCAAAAAAGAAGATCGAAGAGATAACAAAAACGCTTGGAAAATAGACGAAAACGGATATTTTATATATGGCCCTGATGGTGCTAGTACCAGTTATATACAAGAAAGCAACCGAAAAGAAAAAGCTAAACTACAAGACAATTATGATAAGCTTGTAGAAGTAAACGGAAAAGCCAAAGTTCATAGAGCTTTTGGGCTTGACGATATAATAGAAGAAGAAAATGAGGAATCCTAGATTTATTGGCTTCGTAGGTAGTCCCGGTAGTGGAAAAAGCACTTACATAGCCAACGCTATTAAAGTTTACAAAAGAAATGTAATTGTATTTAAGCACGTTATCAATATAGATGATCCTGCTTTTTCGTTTTTACCCGAAAACACTATAGAGCAATACGAAAAAAGCAAAAACAAAATAAATAATAAGCTAAAAATTGCAGGTACAGAAGAAGATTATAAAGATTTCCTTAATTGGATAAAAAACAATTACCGCAATGGGTTACTTATCATAGACGATTGTACCATTTTTGAAGATAATAAATTAAGCCAGTTAATGAAACACTTAGTGGCTATGAGAAGACATTATGGCCTTGATATATGGTTAGTTTATCACGGATTTAGTGCCTTTCCTATAGACCAATACAAGTTCCTCAATTACCTTGTAATATTTAATTGCAACGATTCGATAAAATACAAGAAAACCAAAATACCACAGTTTGAGGATATAGAAATAGCAATGCTTAAAAGCAAGAATAGATTTAATACATTACCAAAAACAAATCCAAAAAGATACTTACCGGAAACTGTAACGCTTTCACTATAAACTAAAAGTATCTTTGCATAATAGTAAATATCTTTGCATAATAGTAAATATCTTTGCATAATAGTAAATATCTTTGCATAATAGTAAATTTATAATAGTTTTTGTAGCGTTTTTTGTATATTTGTAGTACAAAAACTATCAAAGAAAAGGCTGGATATTTGTAGTACAAAAACGAGAAATTATGATTTACTTATCCATCGACAACAAAAGTGCTGAAAGCAAAAGATTTATAGAAACATTACGGAAGCGAAAAGATGTAACAATACACATGCATCCCAACGAAGAAACCAAACAAGCCCTTAGAGATGCCAAATCAGGAAAGGGAGAAGTTATAAAAGATGTAAAATTGTGGTTTAAAAAAATATTAGAATAGTGTACACGTTAAAGGCACTCAACAGCTTCAAACACGATATGAAGAAATGCCAAAAAGAGGCTACGATATGGCATTGTTAGAAAATGTAGTCTCGAAGTTGCAAGTTTCTGGCACTTTACCGGAAAAATACAAAGCTCACAAACTTACCGGAAACTACGTACACCATTGGGAGGCACACATAAAGCCTGACTGGCTCGTGATATGGTGGATAGACGAAACTCAAAAAATTGTTACTCTCGTAAGAACAGGCACACATTCAGACTTATTCTAAGGTACACAAAAATAAATGCCTTATTTTTTTGTCATTCAAAACCTTGTATATGCTTCGTAAAACATGCGAAAAGCTTCGTGAGCGGATAAGTCTATCATCATCTCTCTGATTGCTATTCGCTACTTCTTTTTCTATCTACAATAGTAGAAATTAAATCATTATATGCCACCTTACGACACCTCCCATTCCGACAGTTTCGTATTGACATATACCTTTAGTTCTTCGGTTTTGCTTATCGGACACCGAAAACTGACCGTTTTTGTTGGTTCAGAAAAAGAGCTTTTCCGACCTGCCCCTTTTCGTTTACCGCCTTGCTTTAATTTTTTCTTAGCCATTTTGAAACTTTTTTAAAAGTGAGCGAACATCTTCTATTCTATCCCTGCTAAATTGAATTAGAATATCACCATTGTCTCTGTAAACTTGGTTATCAAAATCAGAAGCATCCAGTTGAACATTA
>JBDHYE010000120.1:0-5568 GCA_039811245.1 Chitinophagaceae bacterium
ACGAAAGTTCTAAAAATATCGAAGAAGTAGCAGAACGATTGCAAGATGTGGGTATAAAAGCACTGAGTATTCATGGTAGAACAAGAGCTCAGCTCTATAAAGGTGAAGCTGATTGGTCTTTAATTGCAAAAGTTAAAAACAACCCTCGTATTCATATTCCTATTTTTGGAAATGGAGATATTGATAGTCCTCAAAAAGCTAAAGAATACATTAATCGTTATGGAGTAGATGGTATTATGATTGGCAGAGCCGCAATAGGCTATCCTTGGATTTTTAGAGAGATAAAACATTATCTTAAAACAGGCGCATTGCTTGACCCACCAAGTATTGAAGAGCGAGTAGATGCTTGTAGAAAACACCTCAAGGCTTCTATAGAATGGAAAGGTGAAAAATTAGGTATTTTAGAAATGAGAAGACATTATACTAACTACTTAAAAGGATTGCCCAATGTAAAAGAGTTTAGAACAAAATTGGTACAAACCATGCAGCCTATAGAGCTAGAGCAGATACTTCAAGAGATTGTCGCTCATTATTCTTAAATCTTTATAGATATCTTTTCTATTATTGTTGTTCAATTATTTTTGCTAATCTATGTTCTTAGATTGGTTAAAGTTTTGTATTTTCGAGAATTGACGTTTTATTTAAGAGCGCTCTCTATCAATAGATTTTACAAAATAATAGAAACAAAATTTGACTAAAATGTACTATTCATTTCTCGACTTTTACTTGCTAAATTGACTTTTATACATCTTAAGAATTATAAAACATTTTCTAAATGAAAAATCTCAAATTCCTTTCAATACTTGTAATGTGTGTTTCCTGTCAAACGTACAAATCTATTTTAAAGGATAATGTTGCTATCACTATTCATACCCATGAAAATAAAGGTATAAAAAGTGCTAGCGCTATGGCTGAAATCAAGCAAAATAGTATGTTATATAACTATAAACTTAGGTTTGATTATTTATTGGTCAATAAAGCACAAATTAATCAAAAATCCAGCAACAAAGAGCGAACTAAAATTTTTAACTTATATCCTGATACTATAAAATTAAGATCGTTTTATTTAGAAAATCTTAGTAAAGATAAACAGCTTAAAAAATATTTTATTGAAACATACACAGCAAATGAGCATACGGATTCAAAAAGGCTAAACGTGTTTAGTCAATTAGAACTTATGAATGTCGCTTCTAAGTTTTTTTATTGTGATAAAGTATTGCCCGACACTAGTATTCAATCTCATATTTGTATAGGTATAAATGGCACTAAAGAAGCCAAATGGAATAAAGACTATACTTTATTAGAAGCGTTCTGTTATGAAGCTATATTTGATGATTTAAATAAAGATTCATCTCAAGTTTATACAGATTTTTACAATACGTATAACGAATCTTGTACACAGTATATTAGTAATATTAAAAGTTTAGATGAGTATCTATTGAACGTTCGTACATCTGTATTTAATAAAATGGAAAATAGTGTAGTTTTAAAACAAATGCTGATGAAATATTATGCACAAAATAAAAATAATTTAGCATTTAGAATTTCAAATGAATTGCAATAAACTTATTTAAAAATATTGAGCCGACTTGAGTATTTTTTAGCTAAGAAGGAACTTTCAAAATATTAGTTTAACCGATAATTGCAGGACTTAGGCATTAGGGATGGAAGATGTGAAGATTCTTGTATTGTTTTAAATACAACACTAGCACATATTTTTAAGATTAATTGTCGCAACATTTCTAAATTACCCAGTCAAATAATTGTTTTAAATAATTGAAAAAAGCATAAAAATATTTCATTATCAGACTATATTTACTAGCGATTAAAATGCAATTACTTAAAAAAATAAAAATCATTTTTACTTTCTATAGAAGTTTTTTTATTGCTTCAAATACAATTACAGTTTGTTGTATTTTTATTTTTCTAAAAAATGGAATTTCGGTTTACTTTCCATTATTCTGGTTTAAAATAGTTACACTTGGATTAATTTATTATTTTTTAAGAAGCTATAAATCTAAGGAAATATATTATTATCAAAATTTAGGAATTTCTAAAATTATTCTTTGGGCATCAACTCTGGCTATTGATTTTTTAATGTTTATAGTTTCAATTATAATAACAAATCAAGTTAATGCAGTATAAATTAGAAGTAGATAGTATTGTGTTAGAATTTGGGAGAAAAAGAATTTTATCAGACATTTATTTTCAATGTGAAACTGGTAAGATTACAGGGCTTTTAGGAGGAAATGGTCAAGGTAAAACTTGTTTGATGAATATTGTGTATGGTAATTTAAATCCAATTAGTAAATCAATACGTTTTAACAATGTACCTGTTTTAAAGGCATTTAATCGTCCTGATTTACTGACCTATTTACCTCAATTCAACTTCATACCATCACACCTTAACCTTAAAAGAATATTTTCTGATTTCGGGTTAGATTTTTTTGAATTTGAGAAAGTATTTCCTGAATTTTCACCATTATACAAGTCGTCTATTAAGACTCTATCTAGTGGGCAAAGGCGATTAATTGAAGTATATCTTATCATAAAATCAAAATCACAATTTTCTATGCTTGACGAGCCATTTACATATTTAATGCCAATACAAATAGATAAGATAATAGAACTTTTAGAAATAGAAAAGAGTAGGAAAGGTTTTATAATTTCAGATCACATGTTTCGATATGTAATCAAAATAATCGACACTCTTTATATATTGAAAGATGGTAAAACTCATTTAGCAAAAGATATTGCAGATATTGATAAATTTGGTTATGCAAGGCTTTAAATTTAGCATGTAATAACCGTACAATGAACAATAATAATCTGAAGTTTTTTTTAAAAACAGAAACTTATTTGATGTTTATCTCTTTAATTAAATTAAAAATATTTTGTTTACTACCGTTTCATTATATACCACAAATCGATTAATAAAATAAAAGATTACAAATGCTAAAGTCCAATAATTATCTTTGATATCTTGTTCTGATTAAAATAGGGTTGTAGTTTTGAAATATACCTATTGAACTTATTTTGAGCATATAGGTAAATAAGTTCAAACAATTTTTTTTTAGTAAAATATAAATCGAAAAGAAGTGATTACTAATCTTAATAGCTATTGTAACATGAAAGCAACATATAATTTGCTTATTCTTGTTTTTCTGTTAAGCAGTTGTAGTGTTATTCGTAAATCTGCTAAAACAGCATTTACTGATGGATATTACATTCAGAATTTAGATAATAAAAAACAAGTTGTTTTTGTAGATATTGATGAAGAAGCATTGCGGATTCACCCTATTATAAAAGATAAACATTTGCGAGCAATAGATAGTACGAAAGTTTGTCAATATTATCCTAAAGAAATGAGTAGTGCATTTAGGAGTAGTACTTCATTTGCTAAATATACATTGGATATTGACTTTTTGACCATGCCTTTAAAATATCGTCCAGCTCAATCTACTGTACCTGCTCAGCTCAATACTAACTTGAATGGTGCATTATATTTAGGCTTTAGAACAGATAATTATAGATTAAATTATTATGCTAATCCGTTAAAAAAATCGGATCGTAATATTATACATTATGGAGTATCGGTTGGTATTTTTACGGGTTTTGGTAATACCTCAATGAATGCAACAACTACAAATAATTATCTTAGTTCAGAATATGATGGTATTGTTTGGACCAAAGGTATAGCTGGTATTATTGCGGTTAATAATTTTTCTTTGGGGCTTGCTTTAGGCTTTGATAACTTGCTTGACCAAAATAAAATTTATTGGATTTACGAAACGAAACCTTGGTTTGGTCTAGCCTTTGGTCTTAACTTAAACTAGTATTTTAAATCAAATCAATTTCATAATACATCAATTTAGTATTGTAAATAAGTAAATTTTGAATATAAAAATGCAGACTGAGATCTACGTTTAATAAATAGCTATTTTAAAAAATGATTAAAGTTTAGAACTAATATTTAAGTTTTGTATTTTTGATATTGAATTAAACTTCTTTTTATAAACTCTAATGAAGCCAGTTTCTCTTCAGTATAACAGCTTTAAAAAATGGGAATTCATTTTTATATACCAAAAGAAAAACCGTTAAATGATACGGTACATTTTTTTTGGCAAGTAAAAAGAAGCAATACTCAGTACAATAAAGAGAATATATTACCTAAAGGCGGAGTTGAAATTGTTTTTAATTTTTTTCCTGAAACGATTTTTAAAGGCTGCTTATATAATACAACTTTTACGATACCTAAATGTTTTGTTCAGGCTTATCACACCCAGCAGATTGAATTATCCTTACCGAAAAATCAGTTTTTGTTTGGAATTGTAATCTATCCTACAGCTTTAAAGTCAATCTTAAAAGTACCTGCAGGAAATTTTGCAAAACAATGTATTGATTTAACCCTAGTAGATGCATCATTTAATACACTGTGGTATCAACTGGTTGAGAAAAATACATTTGAAGAAAAAGTAGCTCTTTTTTCTAGTTGGTTGATAAAACGACTTTCGCCATTGACACAAAGAGAAGAAACGATGAATAGGATTTTGACTTCAAAAAATGAAATGTCATTATCGGTGGTAAGTTTGTCTAATTGTTTATGTTATTCATCAAGGCAATTAAGTAGAATTTTTTATGAACTAACAGGAATGAATATAGAGCAGACCTTATTGTATTTAAAATATCTTAAAGCTGTAAATCTTATTCATAATTCTAGCTTATCGCTTACTCAAATAGCCTATACTTGCGGCTTCTCAGACCAATCTCATTTCATCAAAGTCTTCAAATTATTTACATCATTATGTCCTAATGACTATAAAAGTAAGAAAAGTACTATCGTTGGGCATTATTTTGATTTTGTCCGTTAAGTACAATTTTTACCAACAATGATAAGAGTAATTTTATCCTCATAAAATACTTTTAACATGAATCTTAAAAACATTTTTTATGTCTTAGCATGTATCTCCTTCTGCCTGATTATAGGAGCAGGAGTATATGAGCATTTTGCAGTTTGGCCAGTAGCCTACGCAGCTCCACCAAAATCATTATCTATGTTTCAAGGTCCTTATGCCTTGCAATCAGAATCATTTTGGAAACTTGTTCACCCAGTGACGCTGTTATTATTATTCGTTACCTTGTTTTTAAATTGGAAAACAGGAAGGAAAAAAAATATTCTTTTTACGCTTGCTATTTATGGCTTAGCATTGATTGTTACCTTTATCTATTTTGTACCCGAATTGAAAAGTATTAATGGCACTTTGATATCGGATACTATAGATGCTTCACTACAAAATAGAGGTAGCCTATGGATTACGTTTAGCAAAATCAGATTGACTTTAATTTTTATTGCAGCTTTCGGTTTAATATATGGCTTAACCAAGTCTGAACAATAATCATTATCCTTAGTTTGAACTTATTTCAATGCCTTAATTTGTAGGTTAATGCAAAAACGAATTGTAATTACAAAGTTTTTTTATGCAGTATTTCTAATAGTTTATTAAATATTTATACGATTGTTTACGGTATAAATAGGGGTCATGTAATTAAAAAAAACACAACTGAGTA
>JBDHYE010000121.1:0-5510 GCA_039811245.1 Chitinophagaceae bacterium
ATATGCTATTTTTTGGGAGCAATTTTTTATCAGTGCTGAGAAGCATTTCTGCCCAGGAATTAAAAAGCAATATTTTGTTTTTACCGATCAAGAGATAAAGCTTAAAAACGAACATGTAAAAATTATACATCAGCCACGATTAGGCTGGCCCTTTGATACTTTAAAGCGCTTTCATCTTTTTAATAATATTCGAGAGGAAGCTATGCGCTGTGATTATCTTTATTTCTTTAATGCCAATATGGTTTTCTTAAGAGATGTGATGCCCTCCGATATTTTTCCGACAGAAGAAGAACAAATCGTAGTTACTAGACATCCTTTCTATTATGAAAGTGCTATAGGTGGTCCATTTGAAACAGATCCTAAGAGTGCTGCTTATATTAAAGATACCGATGCTACTTGGTATGTAGCCGGTGGATTATCTGGCGGAATAGCGAAACATTATTATGAACTGGGCGACCAAATCATTAAAACGGTAGATCAAGATTTAGCCCAAGATCATATATCCCCATGGTGGGACGAGTCGCATCTCAATTATCATATTGCTCAGCGTAAAAACTATAGAGTGTTGCATCCAGGTTTTATATGTCCTGATCAACGAAAAAAAGGTTTCCCATTTAAAGTTTATCTAGTAGTTCTGGATAAAAATAATTTTGGAGGCCATGAATTTATGCGTAATTAATTTTTATAAAAAATAGTATTGTGATCTTTAAAAGAAAAAATCTTCATTTTAACTCGCACATGGGCAGAATGGGTAATCAAATGTTCCAATATGCATGTGCTAAAAATTTAGCTTATCAATATGGCTTTACAACTTCTTTGAGTCATATTGATAAGTTAGAATATTTTAAATTAGGCTTTGGTGAACGTTTGTGGAATAAGATAAAAGGTACTTTGTTTTTTAGAGTAGCAAAGCCATGTTATGGTATGGATATTCTTAATACCGAATTGAAATGTATGGAGCGCCTTTATTTAGACGATTTACAGCAACTTCAAAAACCTACATTTATTTGGGGTTTCTTTCAATCTTTAGAATATTTTGAATTTTCACAGGAGCGCATTAAAAAGATTTTTGAAATCAAAGAAAAATATAAAACGGCCTATCGAAATTTTTTGAAAGAAAATCAGCTTCAAGCCGGTCAATATTTAGTAGTTCATTTGAGACTAACCGATTATAAAGGTTTTACAGTGCCTTGTTTAAAAGGTGATGATTTCACCTTGCCTTTAGATTATTATAAAAAGGCTTTAGCGCTCTATCAAGAGCAGATTGGTGAGGCATTGCCCATTGTGTTTGTGAGCGATGACCCAGATAGTATTGAAGGGATTTTTCCAGATATTGAACATAAAATTATCTCCAGAGGCGATGCTATTACAGACTTTTTAGTGCTTCAAAACTCGGCGCACACCATTATGTCTAACAGTACTTTCGCTTGGTGGGCTTGCTTTTTAAATCCTCATCAACAGGCTACAATTTTCTGCCCTAAATATTTTTTAGGTTTTAAAGAAGATAAAGAAACACCTATATCCATCTATCCAAAACATTGGGTACAGGTGCCTTTTAATACAGTGAAATTATGAGTGCCAAACGCTTATTGGGCTTAGATGTTTTAAGAGCAACAGCTATTATTTTAGTTTTACTTTGCCATTATTCTACGCCTATTTATCCGTTTTTTCAAGGTGTCGCAGAGCGTGCTTTTATACTTTTTAAATGGCTTACCGGCTTTTACGGTGTAGAGCTATTTTTTGTATTAAGTGGTTATTTGATTGGTACCATATATTTTAAAACATTAGCAAATGCTACTCAGCAGCCTTTGAGTGCTTTGTGGGTTTTTGTAAGGCGACGCTGGTGGCGCACTTTACCCAATTATTATTTGTTTGTATTCATCAATATTTTGGTGTTGATTTGCCTAGGGGGTTACATAGAGAATAAGGCTGTTTTAAAATCTTTAGTTTTTTTTCAAAAGATGTTTCCAGAGGATAGCAATTCTTTTTTTGGGGTTTCATGGAGTTTGGCTGTAGAAGAATGGTTTTATTTATTATTACCACTTAGCTTTTTACTTTTCTATAAACTACCATTAAAGGCAAAAAGTAAAGATTCATTTATGTTATTATTGCTCTTGCCTAGCCTCCTCAAAATTATTTTTATACTTAGTCATCCACTTTATGGAGATTATGAAGAGGTTTTTAGGTTTTCTACTTTTTTTAGGTTAGATGCTATATTTTTTGGGGTATTACTCGCCTATATTTGGCGGATAGAAAAAATAAAAAACTTCTTAATCATCTATCGTCAGAAGTTGTTGTTTTTAGGTTTATTGCTTTTGTGTTTTAATGCTGCTTATGCATTTTTATTTTTGGTGAAGCCCATTCAAAATTCAGTACTATATTTTCTATTTACTCCTTTAAATGCTTTGGCAATATTGGCTTGTTTTCCTTATTTTATCACAATGCCTTCAACAGCTATGTCATTAAAGCTTACTCAAAGAATTACTTGGATTAGTATGATTTCTTATTCGCTCTATCTTTGTCATGTGCCCATTAAACAAGTTTGCGATTATTATATTTATCCTTATGTTGATAAAGCTAGTTTTGTTCAGAATTTTGGATATATTCTTTTACTCTGTGCACTTGCCTTAGGGCTTTCCCATTTGATCTATCATTATTTTGAAATCAAAATTTTGAAATTTAGAGATCGTATTTTAAAAGAAGATGCTTCATAACATTTAGTCCCTTATCATGTCAAAGAATTATAGATTAGTTAGCCAGAGTTTTGGAAGAACCTATGAGTACCATAGACTCATTATGATGGTATGGAGCTTCTATGCTTTTGCAGACCATAATATACCTACGCTTGTTTTTACAGATCGTCCAGAATATTTTAAAGCCTATTTTCAAGGTTTACCAGTATCATACTCCGTATTAGATGCTGCGAAAATAAAAAAGATGCGTGGTGAAATAGATTTTTTACATCGCATGAAAATTGCTTTAATTGAAGAAGCAATGGCAGGCACTACGGATAATCTTTTATATACTGATTCTGATACCTTTTTTATAGCAGATCCTACTGCCTTGATGGAGCAAGTGAGTGCTGAACAGAGCTTTATGCATACGCACGAATATGTGTTTGAAGAGCATCGCAATGCCGCATTGCCCGCAGGGCAATATATCAATGCATTTATAGAATGTTTAGATGTACAACAACCTAAAATACCCGGTACTGATATGCGCATCACTACACAAATGTCTTCTTGGAATGCAGGAGTGCTTATGTTGCATAACAGTAATAAACATTATTTGGACAAAGTTTATCAACTCACCGATTTGTTTTTCCCTGCATCGGGTAGTCATGCCGCAGAGCAATATGCCTTCTCTGTGGTATTGCAAAGTATGGGTAAATTGGCGGCTGCCGAAACCGTTATTTTTCATTATTGGTACAATATCAAAAAGAAAATTATGGACCTCTATACTGAGCAGCATTTGGCAGCCTTGGAGCATCAATCATGGGAGCATAAAAAAGCCTTTATTTTAAAGGCGGTTCATGATTTGCCTGCTCTGTTTGAAAACCATATTTTAAGTTTAAAAGATAAAGCGATACAATATTTTAATGATAAGAATTATGCTCAAGGATTGCATTATGCTGTAAAAGCATTTTCAGAAGGCGCTTGGCGCGATAAGGTTTTTGTAAAAGATGTATTGTATCATACTAAAAAGAAAATGTTGGGTACATAAACCGATATGGAACAAGTGTATAAAATTAAAATAGGGTTTTGTGTAGCCTACGATTGGTATTTGCTCAAATGGGCAATACCGCCTATCTATAAGCAGGCCGACATTATTTGTTTATCGATAGATCAACATTGTAAAAGCTGGACCGGCAATACTTTTGATATTGATCTTGCTGCCTTAGAGGCTTGGGTGAAAACCATCGATACCGAACATAAAATTCAATTTTATCGTGATGATTTTTCGATAGCTTCATTAAGTCCAATGGAAAATGAAGTGCGCCAAAGAAATAAAATGGCGCAGTATTTAGGCATTGATCAAAAGAGTTGGTATATCCAATTAGATGCCGATGAATATTTTCTAAATTTTGAGGCTTTTTGTAATGAGTTGCAACAACTAAGACCTACAAGGCCTATTAATGTTTGTTGCCCTTTTGTAATATTATTTAAAAAAACAGATAAAGGATACTTATTTATTAAGAATGAAGGCTACGACCAACAAGAGTTAATTCCTATAGCTACGAATGTTCCTGCATATCAATTTGGACGTAGAAATGGTTATTTTAATTATCATACTCGGCATATTGTACTTCATCAATCTTGGGCAAGAAGCGCAGAAGAAATTCAACAAAAATTACAAAATTGGGGGCATCACAAAGATTTTGATTTGGAAAAATATTTTGCTTTTTGGAATAGTTTATCAGAGCGTAATTATCAGCAGATTCAAAATTTTCACCCTTTTCACCCTAATGCTTGGGAGCGTTTGGAGCTGCTGCCTTACCATAGCATAGATGAATTGTTGAGTGCTCATCATTATTTTGATTATATCCATTTAAGTGCCTTTCAAAAATTTATAAAAAACTCTATTTGGGTGTCCCGTTTTAAAAGCCTATTCAAACGATAAGGAGCAGCATGAGCGATTTGATTTCGATTATTATCATTAATTATAAAACCTATAAAGACACTTGTAAGTGCATTGATTCAATATTTCAATACACTAAACAAGTAGCTTTTGAAATTATATTAGTTGAAAACGGTACGCATGAATTTAATGAAGAAAATACAAAACATTGGGGTGCTGCATTAAAGCTGCTTGTTTCTGATCAAAATTTAGGTTTTGCCGGAGGGAATAATTTAGGTTTAAAAGCAGCTCAAGGTAATTATATCTTACTGCTCAATAGCGATACCTATCTTGTACAAGATAGCATTAGTGAAGCCTATCAATATATGGTAGCCCATGATCAAGTAGGTGCATTAAGCGTACGGCTCAACTATCCTGATGGGAGGCCTCAAAGCGTAGCACAACGTTTTCCGCATTGTAAATATTTGTTGATGGAGTTGCTAAGGCTTCAAAAGTTAATGTCGGCTTCAAAACGATCAGCCTATTTGTTAGGGGCTTATTTAGATCATAAAGCCATCGTTACTGCCGATTGGATTTGGGGTGCCTTTTTTTTAACTCGAAAAACAATCATTCAAAAAATGCCGCATCAACAATTTGATGCGCGCTATTTTATGTATTTTGAAGATGTGCAGTGGTGCTGGGATATTAAGCAAATGGGCTATGATATCCTATATTATCCATTGACCAGCATTGTACATATTCAAGAAGCAAGCAAGGGTAAAACCAATCATAATATGCTTCAGAGTGAAGCTTTATTTTTTAAAGATAAGTATAGCCCCTTGCATTTTAAATGCATTAAATTTTTACAAAAAATATTGAAGCCTTAATAATGCGATTAAGTTTAATTATTCCTACTTATAATGGTGCTCATAAAGTGGTTCATGCTTTAGATA
>JBDHYE010000122.1:0-5498 GCA_039811245.1 Chitinophagaceae bacterium
AAAAATTCAGAAACAAATTGCCACATATCAAGCTTCTTACGATTCTGCTGCTGTGGAATTAGAAAAAGAAATTTTACGTTTGCAAGAAAATAGTACTACAACAAGTAAATAAAAAGCATTTTAACTGATTATTTAAACAAAAATACATTTTGAAATCCTTTCCAAATCAAACCATTCAGCACACTATTAAAGAACCAGTAAGCCTTTCGGGCGTTGGACTACATACCGGAGCACTTGTTAAAATGACCATTAAGCCTGCTAATGTAGGTTTTGGCTTTCGTTTTCAAAGAGTCGATCTTACCGATCAGCCTATTGTTAAAGCAGACTGTGATTTAGTAGTGGACACCTCAAGAGGTACTACTATAGAGCAAAATGGTGCAAGAATTAGTACCATTGAGCATTTACTAGCAGCATTAGTGGGCTGTGGTGTAGATAATGCCTTAATAGAATTAGACGCTCCAGAAGTACCCATTATGGACGGTAGTAGTAAAGATTTTATAGAAGCGATCAACAGTGTAGGTTTGCTAGAGCAAGATGCTAAACGTATTAGTTTTGCACTCGACAACAATATTCACTTTATAGATAAAGATAAAAACGTAGAAATGTTGGCAATCCCTGCTCAACATTATCAAATCACTACAATGATTGATTTTAACTCGCCAATATTAGGTACTCAACATGCGAGCTTAAAACATATATCAGAGTTTAAAGATGAGATAAGTAACTGCCGAACTTTTTGTTTTTTACATGAAATAGAATACCTCTTGGCAAATAACCTCATTAAAGGAGGAGATTTGAGTAATGCCATAGTTGTTGTAGATAAAACAGTGACACAGAAAGAGTTAGACCACTTAGCTAAAGTGTTTAATAAGGAATCAATGGAGGTTAAACAAGAAGGAATTTTAAATAATCTTCAATTAAACTTCCCAAATGAACCCGCCCGACATAAGCTATTAGATGTTGTTGGTGATTTAGCTTTAGTGGGCTATCCTATTCAGGCACATATTATAGCCAATAGACCCGGACATTCATCTAACGTAGCATTTGCTAAAAAAATAAAACAATACATCAAAGCCAACAAGCATTTGGCAGGCATACCCACCTATGACCCTAATGCGATACCGGTATATGATATCAATCAAATTAGTAAAATTTTACCCCATAAATATCCTTTTTTATTAGTGGATAAAATTTTGGAAATGACCGATAAACATGTTTTAGGAATAAAAAATGTTACTATGAATGAGCAATTTTTCACTGGACATTTTCCTGGTAATCCTGTAATGCCCGGAGTATTACAGATAGAAGCAATGGCTCAAGTGGGGGGGATATTAGCTTTAAACACTTATGAAGATCCAGAAAACTATGATACTTATTTCTTAAAAATGGATAAAGTAAAGTTTAAACAAAAAGTAATACCCGGCGATACTTTAATTATTCATATGGAGCTTACAAGTCCGGTAAGAAGAGGTATTTTTGAAATGAAAGCCACAGCATTTGTTGGCAATAAAATGGTAACAGAAGCAGAGCTTGTAGCACAACTAGTAAGAAAAGATAAGATATGATTCACCCACTCACTTATATCCACCCCGACGCCAAAATAGGCGCACAAGTAGAGATTGAGCCTTTTGTTACCATTCATAAAAATGTAGTCATTGGAGATGGTACTTGGATTGGTTCAAACGTAACCATTATGGAAGGCGCAAGAATTGGAAAAAATTGTAAAATTTTTCCGGGTGCGGTCATCTCTGCTATACCACAAGATCTAAAATATAAGGGTGAAGATACCCATACCATTATTGGTGATCGATGTATTATTAGAGAATGTGTTACCATTAACAGAGGTACTGTTGAAAAAATGAAAACACAAATAGGCGATAACTGTTTAATTATGGCCTACTCTCATATTGCACACGACTGTGTAGTAGGAAGCAACTGTATTTTTGCTAATAATACCACTCTTGCAGGTCATATCAGTGTAGGAGATAATGTAGTATTAGGGGGATTGACTGCTGTGCAGCAATTTGTTAGGATTGGTGCTTATTCATTTGTTACAGGAGGATCATTGGTAAGAAAAGATGTACCACCTTTTATCAAAGCCGCAAGAGAGCCTATATCTTATGCTGGAGTAAATTCTGTAGGACTTAGAAGACGAGGTTTTGATACCCAAAAAATCAATCATATTTTAGATATCTACAGAATCTTATTTGTAAGAGGTTATAATGTGTCAAAAGCATTAGCTATTATTGAAGCAGAGATACCCGTATCTGATGAACGTGAAGAGATACTTAACTTTATTAGAGATACACAAAGAGGTATTATGAAAGGTTTTTCAAGAAGAAATCATGAAGATATCGGTTGATCAACTCGCTAAAAAATATTGGAACCAAGTTCTGTTTAAAGGTTTTAACTATACGTTTGAAGGAACAAACCGTTACGCTTTATTAGGTGCAAATGGAAGTGGAAAATCTACTATGCTAAGAATTTTAGCAGCGATTCAAAATGCATCTAAAGGAAAAATCGTTTATAGTCAAAACAATCAAGAGATTGCAAGTGAGCGATTTTTTAACTATTACAGTATATGCGCTCCAGGTATAGAATTGGTTGAAGAAATGACTTTAGAAGAGTTTTTTAAATTCCACTTTAGTTTTAAACCATTACATCAACAAGTAACACAGATTAATGAACTTTACTCTATAATAGGTTTAGCTGCGTTTAAGTCAAAAGCACTTTCGCATTTTTCCTCTGGAATGAAGCAAAGAGTAAAATTGGCACAAGCTATTTTTACAGATTGTCCAATACTATTATTAGATGAGCCTTGTACCAATTTAGATATTCAAGGCGTAAATCAATACCAGCAATGGATTGAGCAATATGCTACAAATAAAATGATAATTGTGGCTTCTAATGAGGAACGAGAATATTCATTTTGTGATCAAAAAATTCTCCTGAGCGATTATCTAATGTAGAAGCAGTTCTGCATCATCTTCAATGCTTATTTCAGCACCGTGAAATTTGCGTGTTTTAGTATCAAAACGGTCACCACCTGAAAGAAGATGTACAACTAGGTTTTCAATAGAGATGGGTTGCCCTGTAGCAATATCGGCAATGCTGTTATATTCTACCAATTTTCCATCTATTACGATTACCGAACCAGAACCAATTACATCAAGAGAAGTGCCTTTTGTAACAATCACACCGGTATCTTCGCCTAAGCCAATACCCAAAGCGGTTAAAACGACCTCTTTTATCAAAATGAGAATCTATGACCACACCATTCATAAAACCTAATCCTGTGGTGATTTTTACTTCCCCTTTTAGATGTGCTTTTGAGGCATTCCCTTCATAAATCATTGTATTGCTCATAGCCATAGCACCAGCGCTGGTACCTGCAATGATGAAATGTTCGTGTTGATAACGCTCTTTCAATATCGTTAAGAAATCTGTACCTCCAAAAATTGAGGAAAGCCTTAACTGGTTACCTCCACTAAACATAGCAATGTCGCAGTTTTTAAGAATTTCTAAAAATTCTTGCTGGTTACTATCTTCTCTATTTCTTATAAATATATGGCTAACATTTTTACAATTCAGTTTTCCAAAAGCCTCTTTATAATTATCAAATACTTCAGCAGGAATCATTGATGCAGTAGTAATCACTGCAATATGAGGGTCTTTATTGGGTGATAAAGACACAATTGTTTTTAAGATTCCAAGTTCGAAAAAAGACAGTCTATTACGGTCTATTATCCCTTTTTCAAGGTCTGTACCTTTATCTTCAGCACCACCTACAGCTACTAATATTCCTTTTGGGTTCATGAATGTATGTTGAGTGAGTATATTAAAATATCATTAATGCTCGCAAAGATAAAGGCTCAAGCGCATAAGCCCATAAATAAATTTCAGAATTTTTATTAAAAATATTAATCCGAAAATTAGTGGATATTAGTAGCCCAACCTAAGAGTAACCACCCCAAAACAATAAACGGAGCGGGTATTTTAGTATAATATAACATAGCAAAAGTTAATCCTGCAATAACTATCGTGCTCATATTAAATTGCATATCTGATTTTTGAAACAAAATAAAACCAGATGCCCAAATAATCCCTACAATTGCAGCATTGATGCCTTCAATAGATCTAAAAATAACGACATAATTTTTAAGATTTTGATACAGTGGAAATAAGAATAACATAAATAGGGTACTGGGTAGAAAAACCCCTACTGTAGCAACTAAGCAGCCTAATAATTGCCAACCCGGACCAAACTGACTCATCGTTATCCCGCCTACAAAAGTGCAAATTGAAAATACAGGACCAGGCACAGCTTGTAACATTCCATAACCGGTAAGCAATTGACTTTGTGTAATCCAAGGATTTAAAGGGCGGCTAACAAATTGAAACAATATCATTGGAATTAAGGCTTGACCACCACCAAATACAATGCTACCAAAGCGATAGAAATTTTCAAAAATATTAAAGATACGGCGATGCTCCCATTGTGCTAAACGTGCCCATTCACTCAAAATACCAGCAAGTGCAAAGAGTCCTAAAAAGATCCATAGGAAATTCCAATTTACCTTAAAATGTGTTTTGTTTTCACCCGGTATGCGCTTATCGCTAAAATTACTAATAATGCCCGCTGCTAGGATAATAGCTGGAAATACCCAAGGAGAATGTATAAAAATAGTAATTAATGCACTCCCCAGCATAATTGCCCAAGTAGCTTTATGCTTGACACTTTTTTGGGTCATTTTAGTTGCCGCATAAATGATAGAGCCTAAAGACATCGGATTAATAAAAGCAAATAATCCTTCGTTAAGCTGCTTTGCATCTAAATAAAGTAACAGAAACGAAAATAATGCCATCAGCAATGTAGCAGGCAATATCCAAATAAGTAAAGTTAAAAGTGCTAAGGATACACCACCTCTTTTATAAGCAATCAAGAAAACGGTTTGAGTAGATGATGGGCCAGGTAAAATTTGACAAAAAGCATTGTATTCAGTCAATTCCTCTTCGCTTACATCTTTACGTTTTTGAGAAAAGGTTTTAATCATCATTGCCAGATGTACTTGCGGCCCTCCAAAAGCAGTACAAGCATAAAGTAACACTGCTTTTAAAAATGGAAGATGACGCAATAACATAAGGTTATAAAATGATGCTGCTAAATTAATTCCTAAAGTAGAAATTGCAAATACCTTAAAAAAAATGCCCAGAAAATGCGTTCAATCCCAAGTGATTTTGTACCTTGCAGGGCAATAAATAAAATTGATATGAATTCACTTGTTTTATTAGATGCCATTTACGATACAGGTAACAAAATTGGATCTGTTTTAGCATTAGTAACTTGCTTAGTAATCGTTGCAGAATTGGCTTATGTTATGGCCAAATATGTTTTTACGAAAAGCGAATAATTTAAAATTTAATTATGGATATAGCTTCAATAGCTGATATTCGTACAGAATATAAAAAGGCCAACCTCTCAGAAACTGAGGCGGGGG
>JBDHYE010000123.1:0-5452 GCA_039811245.1 Chitinophagaceae bacterium
GCTACGATACCACCAGTATTATAGTATATCAACATTAATGCAAAGATGACTACGAAGGATAAGATTAATGAGTGAGTACCACCATCAATAGATTCAGCTCCTAAAGTAGGTCCTACAATTTGTTCTTGTACGATACGGGCAGGAGCAGAAAGTTTACCTGATTTTAAAATGTTTGATAAATCGGTAGCTTCTTCTAACGTGAAATTACCACTAATAGAACAACGTCCACCACTAATCTCTTGTGCTACTGAGGGGGCAGAATAAACTCTGTTGTCCATTACAATAGCAATAAAGCCTCCTGTATTTTCACGGGTTAATTTGCTAAATAAGCGTTCACCGGTATTATTAAAGGTCATGGTTACCTCTGGTTTACCGGTCATTGGGTTATAGTCTCTACCAGCCTCTACGATTTGGTCGCCCTCTAAGCTAGCACCTTCTTTACCCGGTACTAATTTTATAGCATAAATACCTAGTGGTGCATTAGGGTTAAATTTGTTTTTAGCATTTTCTGCTTCTACTAATATTTTAAGATTGCTTGGTAGTTTATTTTTAACTACATCTAATTCTAAATAACTTAAAAATTTATTGACATTCTTCTTTTCAATATAGGCAAAAGCAGGATTGCCCGCTTGAGACCCACCTAGTAAAGAAAGTAATGGGTGCTTAGCTGCTGCATCTTGAGTAGTTGCTTTGCCGTTACTGTCTTTGCCATTAGTATTACCGCCTGCTATTAACGAAGCAAGGCTAGAAGTATCTTCGGTTTTTTGTGCAGCAAGACTGTCAGGGGTAGAAGTGGTACTATCATTGTTAATTGCTACTGTAGTATCCGCTTTGTTACTATCCACTACAGTACTTTGACCGTTAAGGTAAGCCGCTAATGCTTCATCAGCTTTTTCTAAGGCTTGACCAAAACTAGCGTTAGGCACTGCCACTGACCAAAATTGTAAACGGGCAGTAGATTGTAAGAAATTACGTACACGCTCTGGGTTTCTCACACCAGCTAGTTCAACAGAGATAATTCCTTTTCTCTTGTCAAGGTTTACATTCGGATTGGCTACACCAAATTTATCAATACGGGTTTGGATTACGTGATAGGTTCTGTCAATAGCCTCGTCTGCTTCTTTTCTTATCACAGCTAATACCTGCTCATTGGTAGAACTAACAGTTATTGTTTTTTCTGATGGTTTAGTAAATAATCGAGCCATTGTAGCACCATTATTTTTTTGATAAGCATCACCAAAAAGTTTGATAAAATCTGCATCGCTATTGGCTTTAAGCTTGTTAGCATCTTCTATAGCTTTGTTTAAAGCAGGGTCTTTAGGATTATTGCTCATAGAGCGTACTAAATCATCAAGGCCTACCTCTAAGGTTACACTCATACCCCCTTGTAGGTCAAGACCTAAGCTTATTTCTTGGTCTTTAGCCTCTTGATAGGTGTATTTTTTAATTAGTGCATTGTACACAATCTCACCTTGCATACTATCGGCGATTTGGTCAAATCGAGCATCTACAGCTTTTTGAAATTCCTCTGTTTGTTGCCCTAATTGGGGCTCATGTGCCATAACAAATTTCTTGGCAGAGGCTTTTGCTTTGTTTTCTACATTCTTTACTACAAAAGTAAAAGATAATTGATACAAGGAGATCAATATCAGCGCTACGGTAAAAAATTTTACCAAACCTTTTAAATGCATAGGTCTTTGGGGGTTAAAACTATTCGAATTTTAAATTTAAAGTGGGCAAATATAGCACTATTAGCTTAAATACAAACAAATATGTTAGGATAGCTCTAACATATTATAAATTAAATGCAGTTATTAGCTTTAATTTTATATTTTGTAACTTAATGTTGATTTAGTTTCGTGGCTTATGGCTAGAAAGCACCATTTTTTTTATCTGGAAATAGGCTATAAAAAGAAAATTGTTAGTACCACTTAAAGTTTTTTTATTAAAACTAAAATAGGTACTAACAATCTTTATAAATTGCCACGAGGAGAATTAATCTATTTTGCCAACCATTGTTTTAGGGTCCACCCAAGCATCAAATTCTTCAGCACTTAAATAACCCAACTGTATAGCGGTTTCTTTAAGGGTTTGACCTGTTTTATGGGCAGTTTGAGCTATTTCTGCTGCTTTATAATAACCTATTTTGGTATTTAATGCTGTAACCAGCATTAATGAGTTATTAAGGTGGGCATTTATATTTTTTTCAATAGGTTCTATACCTACCGCACATTTATCATTAAAGGATACACAAGCCTCACCGATTAAACGGGCACTGTGTAAAAAGTTATAAATCATTACAGGCTTGAAAACATTTAATTCAAAATGACCTGTAGCACCGCCTATTGAGATGGCAACATCATTACCCATTACTTGTGCAGCCACCATGGTAAGTGCCTCACATTGGGTAGGGTTTACTTTGCCCGGCATGATTGAAGAGCCCGGCTCATTGTCGGGAATATGAATTTCTCCGATACCACTACGAGGTCCAGAGCTTAACATTCTGATATCATTGGCTATTTTCATAAGGCTAACAGCTACTGTTTTGAGTGCCCCGTGAGATTCTACTATGGCATCATGAGCAGCTAGGCTCTCAAACTTGTTTGCTGCGGTAATAAAAGGCAAACATGTAAGCTGAGCAATTTTGGCAGCAACATTTTCTGCATAGCCTTCAGGGGTATTGATACCAGTTCCTACTGCTGTGCCACCCAAAGCTAGCTCACTTAAATGTGCTAAGCTGTTTTTAATGGCTTTCATTCCATGGTCTAATTGGGCTACATAGCCACTTAACTCTTGCCCTAAGGTTACTGGTGTAGCATCCATAAAGTGGGTACGACCAATTTTTACGATATGCATAAAGGCTTTAGACTTTTCTGCAAGGGTATCACGTAGTTTTTGAATGCCGGGTAGGGTAACTTCTATTAATATTTTATAGGCTGCAATATGCATAGCCGTAGGAAAAGTATCGTTTGAAGATTGTGATTTATTCACATCATCATTGGGGTGGATAAATTTATCTTTATCGCTTAATTGACCACCTTTTAATACGTGTGCTCTGTATGCTACTACCTCATTTACATTCATATTGCTTTGGGTGCCCGAACCTGTTTGCCATACCACTAATGGAAATTCATTATCTAATTGACCCGCTAATATCTCATCACAAACTTGTGCTATAAGTTGAGCTTTTTCTTGTGGAAAATTGGCCAACTCTTGATTGGTCATTGCAGCTGCTTTTTTTAAATAGGCAAAAGCTTTAATGATCTCTTTGGGCATTTTATTAATGTCTTGCGCTATTTTAAAATTATCAATAGAGCGCTGGGTTTGTGCACCATAATAAGCGGTAATAGGTACTTTAACCTCACCCATGGTGTCTTTCTCAATTCTAAATTCCATACTAATGTTTGATTATTTATTTTTTATAAAAAGATAAAACAGCTATCTACATTTTAAATCATGTGGATAGCTGTTTTTAGTGTTTTCATTTTCTAAGAAAAAAACTGAAAATGTTTAAATTGGATTAAGCGTGTTGTTCAATTTTCTTAACGTATGCGGCTTTTGGCGAAGCTCCTACTTGCTTATCGACCATTTGACCATTTTTGAAAAACAATACACAAGGGATACTTGTAATACCATATTCCATAGATACGTTAGGGTTTTCATCTACATTCACTTTACCTACATTCACTTTACCTTCATATTCGGTGCTTAATGCATCAATAGTGGGGCCTAAAGCTTTACAAGGACCACACCAAGGAGCCCAAAAATCTACAATGGTTAAGCGGTCTGATTGAAGTACTTCTGCTTCAAAATTGGCGTCTGTGTAAACGGCTGACATATTAATTGTTGGTTTAAATTTTTAAAAAAATTAGTTTTTATGTTCTGTTATTAAAAGAGCGTAAAGGTAAGCTTTTTTAAAGATTATTTCTTTGCCCTATTCGTTAATATTATTTAAGGATTGTACAACTACTATTTTTGATTTTTATTAAATAAGCATACAGTCATTAGTTTAAATATTTAAAATAGCTGTAATTGATACATTTCTCCCCATATTGTAAATTCCTATTTTGCCATTAGTCGGATTTATAGGCGCATATTTCAAACGGCTTAAATGGTCTTGATACACTTGATTGAAAATGTTATTGCAGCTGATTTGTAATTGTAAAAAGTCATCTTTCTGAAATGCATGAATTGCAGCACTTAAACGCAAGTGGTTGAGCGTATAGGCTGCTGTAGGGCTTTCTGTACCAAATGCACTAAAGATACGGTTTTGCTGCATAACATGGTTCACTGCCCACTCTACTTTTAACTGATCAAATATCCCAATACGTTTTGGGTAGTGATAATACATATTGACTTGTAGCTTTGAAGGTGGACTAAACGGTAAATAGCGGCTACTGTCTGTTTGATGCAATAGCGTGGTACTCACTAAGGCAAAACTGGAATTGATATGCACATTGCGTAACCATTTAGGTTGATAATTTAAGGTAATTTCTCCTCCTTTTAATACCGCATCGCCATTGGCATATTGAAATGCTGGAGCAGGGTCATTATTACCCATCAGGCTATCTCCCCCCAAGGCAGATTGTAATTTATGAAGATAAACATATTGATTAATCCATTGGATAAAAGGACTAATCTCTAGCTGCCATTGACTAAAACTTGCAGCATAACTAACATCACATTGGTAACTACTTTCTGCTTTTAAATTATTTTGACCCAGCTCATATCTGAATGCCCCTTCATGTTTACCATTGGAGCTTAATTCTGCACTATTAGGTGCTCTATAACCTTTGGCAAAATTGACTTTGAAGCTGTGTTTATCGTTTGGAATAAAGCTAAAACCAATACTACCTGATAAGCCTAAAAAGTTTAAAGAAGCAGCATTAAATTTTTTAACAGTATTGTTTTGATGAGTATTGGCTACTTGTCCATTGCTATCTACCAATAGTGGCGCTTTATGCATGCTTCTATGGTCTAAACGTAAGCCCCCAGCCCAATGAAGCGCTTTTATTTTTTTCTGTATCAAGCTATATACACCTAAATCATTAAGCTTATAGTTAGGTATGATCCATTCATCACCCAAGTTATTTTGAGTTTGATACATGCCGTTTAACCCTACTTGAGGCTGCCAATTATTTTTGGTTGTCCAAGGTAAATAGATGCGGTACTGGTAAGTGTTGAGCTGCATGGCTAAATCTGCATGTTCAGGTGTAGTGGCATCACTATATTCTTTCCTAATATTTTTTTGCCAACCAGCATCAAAATATAGTTTGTATTTTCCTAAGTTAAATTGTGAATTTTGGCTTAGGTTATAATGTTGCACATTTTGGTGTGGACTACCAATACGATAGGTCTTTAAAGTATAGTCATTGGCACTTACCAACTGCCCTGCTGCGTTTTCAAAAACAAAATGTCCAAGACTATCTCTTTCGCCTTCGGCAAGCTTGAG
>JBDHYE010000124.1:0-5366 GCA_039811245.1 Chitinophagaceae bacterium
ATTTGTATAATTTATATATAAATAACCCTGGTTTTTATGATGGACCCCGCAGAATTAATGTTGGTTTCTCATTCTCATTCTAATTTTAATAAAATTATTAACACTACAGGAAGTAATAAAGATATTTTATGAAAAATAAACTCTTCAAAACAGCGCTTAGCTTAACCGCCCTAATGGGTTTAAGCATTGGCGTAAAAGCGTATCACAATATGACGCCTGAAGAATATCGTCAAGCTTTAGCTCAAAGCTTGATGAAAACTACTGCAGGTTGTAAACAAGCTACCGCTGCTATTGATCTAGACATTAATAATGTGCGCGCTAGATTAATGACTGGTGGTGATATGTGGTATAATATTGGTAATGGCAATGCTGCTTATGAGATACCCAAAGGAAGCAAAAGACACTCTTTATTTGCAGGCTCTTGTTGGATTGGTGGTATTGATGGAAATGGGCAATTGAAAGTATCTGCTCAATTATATAGAAATAGTGGTAATGACTATTGGCCTGGCCCCATAGATATAAGTACTAAAAGCATTACACAAACTTCTTGTGCTGAATGGGATAAGTTTTGGAAAGTAAATGCTTCAACGGTGCAGTCTTTCAGAGATTTATTTAAATCTGGTGGAGCTGCGGCTATCGTTGGTGAAGAATATGATGTGATTAAACAATGGCCTGCTGTAGGAAATATATATGCTGTAGGAGCCAATGGTAATACCCTTCCCGAACTACTAGGTCCTGTAGACCAATATGGTTATGCGCCTTTTGTAGATGTAAATGGAGATAATATTTATAACTGGAAAGATGGTGATTATCCTGCTTCTTATGGTGCTAGAGGTAGTAACCCTAGTCAGTTTATTTGGTGGGTGTTTAATGATATCGGAAACACCAAAACAATGACTAAAACACAGTCAATTGGTATGGAGGTGCAAACTTCCGCTTTTGCTTATTCTTCTACCGATTTCTTAAACGATGCAACTTTTTATAACTATCGATTAATTAATAGAGGAAATATCGTATTAGATAGCTGTTTTATTGCTACTTGGACTGATGCCGACTTGGGTTATCCTTTTGATGATTATATCGGTTGTGATACTGCACGTGGTTTAGGGATACTCTATAATGCAGAAACTCCAGATGGTGCCAATGGTCAAAACAGTTATGGTACACGTTTGCCAATGATTGGTGTGGACTTCTTTATCGGGCCAAGTAAGACCTTTACTCGCCCAGATGGTTCTACTTATGATTCATTACTTAAAATGCGTTCCTTTACTTATTTTACCAATACTTCTGGTAATCCTCTAAGGAACCCACAAACAGGTACTGAGTTTTATAACTATATGACGGGTACTAATGCAGATGGTATTCCTTTCTCTAATGACCAAAGCATGGGTACTGCATCAAAAGGTTACGGTTCTGGTCCTATAGCCCCATTTGTATTCTATGGTGATCCAAGTGTTCCCTCAGAATGGTCCATGTGTGCGGCTAAAGTTCCAAAAAATGACCAACGTTTTATTCACTCTGCTGGTCCTTTCACTCTTAAAGCAGGTGCTAAAAACGATATTACAATTGGTGTAGTATGGGTTGATAATGTAGGTGCTTGTGGTACCGGTTCATTCAAAAAAATTAGAAGTGCCGATGATATTGCACAAGCATTATTTGATAATGGATTTAGAAGAACTGTAGGCCCTGAAGCCCCAATTTTAACCATTAGAGAGATGGATAAACGTTTATTCTTCTATATTTCAAACCCTGATAATAGTAATAACTTTAATGAACAATACGGAGATCCTAAATACATCAATGATGATCGTTTTAGAGTAGTTTCTGCAAAAGCAAAAGCTCAAAAAGATCCAGACTCTCTTTATGTATTTGAAGGTTATCAAGTTTTCCAATTAAGAGGTCCTAATGTGAGTATTTTTGATGAGAATGGTAATTTGACAGAAGATGCTAAATTAGTATTCCAAACTGATAAAAAGAATGGCATTACTCAGTTGGTTAATTACACTAAAAACTTAGACATTAAGAGTTCTATAGACCAATTTAACGCAACTATCAAAGTAGAGGGTAAAGATAGTGGTATCGTACACAGTTTTGTATTAACAGAAGATGCCTTCGCTTCAGGTGATAAGACCTTGGTTAATTATAAAACCTATTACTATCAAATTGTAGCTTATGCACAAAATAATTTTGCTGCATTTGACCCATCAGATGAAGTTCGTACACAAGATAAAGCTTATTTAATTGGTGATAACGGCCCTGGTGCCACACCAATCGCACGTTATGCCGCTATGCCTAATTCAATGAATGAAAAAGGAGATACCACTTCATATTCTGATTATGGTACAGGTGTTGTAATTACTCGTTTAGAAGGTTATGGTAATGGTGGTAATAATGTTCAATTAAATGACACATCAGAAATGGCTATTTTAATGTCGCCAATGAATAAAATCAACACGCCAAGCTATGTTGCTGGTAAAGGTCCTGTGAACGTAAAAGTGGTGGACCCAGTAAAAGTGGTAGAAGCAGATTGGAGAATTAGCCTATTAAATAAAGGTTACAAATCAGACTCTACTTATTTAGGTTTAGCTGATTCTTCTGTTTGGAAAATTGAAAAACTAAATGCTAATGGTACTGTAGATAAAGTAATCTATAGTGAGAGAGATTTATCAGTACCTAACGAGCAATTATTGGCTGATTATGGTTTATCCGTAACAATTGCACAAACACTTGCTCCAGGTATTGATACCTTAAGTACTAATGGTTATATCACATCTTCAGTAACTTTTGCAGATCCTGCAAATACATGGTTAGCAGGTGTTAAAGATGGTTCTGAACTTAATTTAACCAACTGGATTAGAAGTGGTGGCTTTATGTATGAAATACCTACAGGTCAACCTGCTCCTGACTGTTCTCCATTTGACGATTATCGTGCAGACCCTAAAGGCTTCTTTAATAATATGATGCCAAATGTATCGGCGGTTGCAGCTTCTTGGGCACCTTATGATTTAGTAGCCATGACAGATGGTAATAAATGTGGATTTGCTCCAGGCGTACCTTTTACTATTTCTGTAGGTAATTCTATGTACACTACCTCTTCTACTACAGCAATCAGAATGTCTGAATATCCCAATGTGGATTTAGTTTTGACTTCAGATAAATCTAAATGGACACGCTGCGTGGTATTAGAATCTCAAAATTCAACAGTACTTTCTGAAGGTGGAGCACCTAAATTTAAACCTAGATCTCATGCCTCTTGGAATTTAGAACTAGATGCGTCAGGCAGTCCTGTATATTCTACAGTAGCTGGTGATACAGGTTTCTCATACTTCCCAGGTTATGCCATCAATCAAATAACTGGAGAGCGATTAAATATTGCCTTTACAGAAGATTCTTATCTTAAAGACTTTAATGGAGGTGATATGATTTGGAATCCTACCACTGAGGTGTTTAATAGTTTTGGTGAAACAATATTTGGTGGTCGTCATTTTACATATATTTTAAATACCAAGTATGATTCTTGCAAATATTTTGTAAGTGAAATTAAACAAAGCAGCTTATTCCGTTATATTCCTGCTTATCGTCAAATTCGTTGGGTGGGTATCCCATTATTAAATGATGGTTATAAGTTTAACTCATTAGCCAATGGTTTAATCCCAACAGAAACACGTTTGAAATTTAGAGTAAATACTCCTTATAAGAAGGCTGCATTAGCATCAGACCAATCTCCAGTAGAACCATCTGATGTTGCGAATATTGGTAATCCTAAGTATCAATTTAGCACTAAAGGCTTAGCTCCTACAGATTATACTAAGAGCACATCTGTAGATGCATTACTGGATAAAATATATGCAGTGCCTAACCCTTATAAAGGTCAAGCCTCAGGCGGTAATACTTACGAGTCTAACCGTTTAGAAACTAAAATTAAAATTATTAATCTACCGGTAACGGCTACTATTAATATTTACTCTTTAGATGGTACTTTAGTAAGAAGATTAGAAAAGAATAATAATGATCCTTCAATCACTTGGGACTTGTTTAACCAAGCAGGTCTGCCCATAGCAAGTGGTATGTACTTAATACATGTACATGCTTACGGTAAAGATAAAGTGATCAGATGGTTTGGAGCAATGCGTCCATTAGACGTAACAAATAACTAATAAAGAAAAATTAGAATACTATAGTTTGAAATAAACTATAGTATTCTAAAATAAATAAGAGTTTAGCAAATATAAATACTTAAGAAAGTATGAAAAAATTGGTATATAAATCATTGTTAACAGCACTATCTTTAGTGGTAGTGAGTACTGCTCAAGCTGGAAATAAAGACCGCTCGGGTCAAGCAGGTGCTACCGAGCTACTCATTAATCCTTGGGCTCAAAGTACAGGCTTGTTTGGTCTTGATGTGGCCTCTGTAAGAGGTATTCAAGCTATGAAAGTAAATATAGCTGGTCTTTCTTTTTCAGATCAATTAGAAGTAGGTGTAGCCCACAGTAGATATTTATCTGGTAATGGTATTGCTGTAAATAATGCAGGTATCGCATATCGTTTAAGTGAAAGCTCTGTGATAGGCGTTAATGCTATGTCTATGAACTTTGGAGAAATCAATGTTACTACTGTAGATGCCCCAGAAGGTACTTCAGGTACTTTTAAACCATCATTTTTAAACGTAGGTATTGGTTTCGCAAAAGAATTTTCACACAGTATCCGTGGTGGGGTGAATGCTACTTTTATTACCGAACAAATTGGCAATATTGGTGCTGTAGGTGCTAGTATAGATGCGGGTATCCAATACGTAACTGGTAAAGATGATAATTTGCATTTAGGTATTGCCTTGAGAAATGCCGGAACTAATATGCGTTTTTCTGGTGGTGGTTTTGCGAGTGAGAGTCCTGCTCCTAATGACCCAAGTTATAATGTAGTACGCATGACTCCTCAAGAGAAATTTCAACTACCTACTTATATGTCAATGGGTTTTGCGTATGATTTTTATTTAGACGAAAAACATCGTCCTAGTGAAGATGCTAAACCATTACAACGTTTAACACTTATTGGTAATTTTACCTCAAACTCATTTAATAATGACTATTTAGGTGCTGGTGCAGAATTTGCTTACAAAGAGCAATTTATGCTTAGAGCAGCTTACCGTTATGAAAAAGACATTATGGATAAGGTGAAGAGTACAACATTTTACACCGGTGTAAGTTTGGGTGCTACAGTTAGCACTAAGTTGGGCAAAAATGGTCCGGTATGTGCTATAGATTATAGTTTTAGACCAACACAAAGACCAGCTAATGGCGTACACGTATTTGGTTTACGATTTAACTTTAGAGAAAAAGCAAGCAGTAGCGAAGAATAATAAAATATAA
>JBDHYE010000125.1:0-5302 GCA_039811245.1 Chitinophagaceae bacterium
TTTATTGGTTGTGAGTTCTATTTTATTAGGAAGCACCAAAGTTTCTTGATGTTCTTCTCTAAGGGGTATTTTGATTTCCTCTTGGACTATTGTAGGTTGAGGATTATTTATAGATTGCAAAAAATATACTTCATATAATTGTTTCAATTGGTCTAACAATAAATCACGTTCTATAATGTTTAAATTTTCTTTCGCACATAGTGTGTTGATGAGTTGCAAGTGTTTTGAAATTTCAGGCATGATTCATATTTTTTTATAAGGATAAGAATTTTTTTACGATTTCAACTAATTGTTGGCTGGCGATTTCTAGTTGGTCGTTAATGAGTATTTGGTTAAATTGATTTGCAAAAGAAAGCTCGTAATGGGCTTTATTAAGGCGTTCTTGAATACTTTCGGCACTGTCTGTGTTACGATGTTCTAAGCGCTGTTTGAGCACATCAATACTAGGGGCTTGGATAAAAATAGATAGGGCATTCTCTTTAAATTGGTCTTTTACCTTTAATGCACCTTTCACATCAATATCTACCAATGGGGTTTTAGCTTGAGCCCATATACGTTGCATTTCGCTTTTAAGTGTTCCGTAGTATTTACCTTCATAGACCATCTCCCATTCTAAAAAATCATCATTTTTTATGTGCTCTTTAAATGTTTCTAGACTTATAAAATGATAATCCACGCCATTTTGTTCTCCTTGTCGGGCTATACGAGTACATGCTGATATCGAAAAGGCTAGTTGTGGCACTTGAGCCATTAGTTTTTTAATCAGTGTTGATTTACCAGAACCAGAAGGCGCTGTTATAATAATAACTTTTTGCTTTGTCAAGGTGCTATATGTTTTAATATTCAATACTAAGATTTAGCGCTGTTTTTAATTCTTGCAGTATAGGGTTTTTTTGTGCCATGAGTTCAAATATTTCTGATTTAGACAATACTTTTTCTTGTGTAGGCTCTAGGCTCTGATCAAAACTATGGCTAATACTGACGGTTTGACCCAATTGAGCTTTTAAAAAATCTTGAAGATTACTGCGCTCTCCTTGTAAGTAACTGTCATTAACACGATCACTTGATTTAAGATGTAAGCTGCCATTTTGTTCAATGCTAATTTGAGCATTGTTGAAACTGTTGTACAATATGCTTTTGTTTTCTTCTTTGAGTTTTTCTTTATAGATTTCTACAATAGGTAAAATTAGTTCAAGGCTTAAAGGTTGAGAAGTGGTTGTATTTTCACTTGTTGCTATTGTTGTTGGAATGTTTTGAAGCATACCTTTAGATATACGCCTACTAGTACTAGTGCGCTCTAAAGTGGTTGATGTTTTTGGAATTTCCTTTTGTGGTTCTTGAGTAGTAAGAACGGTGGTGGTTTTCGGCTCTGAAGCGGTTTCTGTTTTTGTATTTTCTATTGTTGTGCTAGAGGTAATAGGCGTATTTATTTCTGTGTGGGTGATATTGGTATTATGTTCTGATGTATTTGAGATTAGGTCAGAGTTTTTTTTTTCAACCTCAAGATTAGGTTCAGAAGTATAAAGCAGGTAGCACAAACGGATTAAGCTAAGCTCTGTGTGCAACCTTTTATTGTTACTATTTTTATATTCTAGTAAGGTAGTATTTAAAATGTTTAAACCAGAAAGAATAAATGTAGCGGGACATTGAGCAGCTTTATTATAATATAGTGCTTTATGGTTTTGAGGTACATCTAATAGTTTGGCCATGCGGGCATCTTTACATAAGAGTAAATTTCTAAAATGCTCTGCAAGGCCTTGTATTAAAATATCACATTCAAACCCTCTATCTAATACTTCATCTAGCAATAATAATGCTTGCGTAGCATCGGCAGTTAGAAAAGAATCGGTTAATTTGATAAAAAACTCTGCATCTAGCTGGTTAAGGATTTCCATGGTAGCTGCATAGCTAATATGATTATTGGTAAAGCTGCTTATTTTATCAAGTATAGATAGCGCATCACGCATACAGCCTTCGCTTTTTTGTGCAATAACGTGTAATGCTTCTTCTTCTGCTTCAACGCCTTCTTTTTTAGATATTTGACTTAAATGCCTTACTGTGTCTTGAGTTGTGATTCTTTTAAAGTCAAAGATTTGACATCTACTGAGAATTGTAGGTAAAATTTTGTGTTTTTCAGTTGTCGCAAGGATAAATATGGTATAAGCTGGAGGCTCTTCTAATGTTTTCAGAAAAGCATTAAAAGCTTGAGTGGTGAGCATATGTACCTCATCTATGATATAGATTTTATATTTACCTTGTTGTGGAGAAAAACGTACTTGTTCATTCAGCTCTCTTATATCTTCTACAGAATTGTTAGAAGCGGCATCGAGTTCAAAAACATTAAAAGAAGTATTGCTTTGAGAGGCCTTACAGCTAGGGCATTCACCACATGGTTCAATGTCTGAAGTAGGGGTATCACAATTTAATGTTTTGGCAAGAATACGTGCACAGGTGGTTTTACCAACACCCCTAGGGCCACAAAATAAAAAAGCATGAGCCAGCTGATTATTTTTGATGGCATTTTTTAAGGTACTTGTGATATGTTCTTGACCTACTACAGTATCAAAGGTTTGAGGTCTGTATTTTCGAGCAGAAACAATAAATTGATTAGACATAATATGGTAAAATAGGCTATAAATTTACTACAAAAATGTAAAAGAAATTACTAAAAAAATAAGTACATTAATCTGAATGCAAAAAGATGATTAAATTGTTGGTCGCGCCCAAATTCAGGGTCGTCATGATCTCTGATAGATATCAGTGAGTATTGAAAACGTACACCAAAATATAAGCCTTGATAGAGATGAAGATTACCACCAATTAAAAGGTTTAAATCTGATTTTTTAAAAGGGTAAAGGTCTTCATTGTACTTTACACTGTTGTTTGTAGTAATGGATTGTTTACTATTTATAAGCCTAGAGTAGGAGAGTCCCGCCCCGAAATTACTTTTGTTTTGTGTGAAATAATTCAGCATTACAGGTACTTCGGCATAGTTAAGAGCTATTACTTGTTTGGTGATGAGTGTAGCACCACCATTAGAGAGTTGTGGTCCATTAGATTTTGCACCTTTTTGGCTAAAAAGGATTTCAATACTGGCCGCCACATTTTGATTAAAACGTGTGTAGAGTACTGCTCCTGCATTGAGGCCTACATTCCGAAAACCTTTATAACTATCTCCATCTACTTGCGTAAAATTAGTGCCAGCTACCAAGCCCCCGATAAAGGTTTTAGGGTCTTCTAGATAATAACTGTTGGGGTTTTGAGCCCATAAACCTAGGCTCAATAGAATCATAATACTTAATAAAGCGATGGTTTTTTTCATGGTATAATAATCCAATTAAGTTTAAAGACGAAAGAATAAAATAATTAAAAAAGGTACATTAAGCGTATTACCCAAAGGTTATTGTATTGGTGTGCTCGAGCAAACTCATAATCTACATTTTTACGTATGGGTATAACGGAGTATTGAAATCGAATATTGCCATAGAGTCCTTTAATTAAATGTAAATTACCTGAAACAATAAAGTTGATATCTCTTTTTAAGAATGGGTATTTACTGGGGTCGTATGCAGCATCGGGACTGGTGCGTATGTTTTCATTTGCGCTAATCAGTTGTGCATAAGATAAACCCAATCCTACATGGCTTTTGCGTTTATCGTGCAGGTGAATCAGTACTGGTATTTCTGCATAGTTAAGATTAATATTTTGACTTACAATGGTATAAATCTTAGAGCTCGAACTTTGTCTGAAATTAGAGCGAGCACCTTTTTGTACAAAAAGCAATTCCATGCTTAAGGAAAGTTTTTCATTTAAACGGGCATATAATACAGCTCCTGCATTGACTCCGCTTTTAAAATAGCCCGCGTATTTATCACCATCTACCTGACATAAATTTACACCTGCTACTAAACCTCCAGTAAATAGTTTGGGTTCTTCGAGATAGTAATAAGAGGGGTTTTGTGCCTTAGTTTTTAAAAAAATACTGTTTAATAACAAGATAACACTTAAAATTGTCGCGATTTTTCTACTTTTATTCATCAATGGAAATTTTCCCTTCATAAAATGGAACTCAAAATTACAGCAAACACACTAAAAAAGTTAGAACTACTTTTTGATGAAGCACGTTATTTGTTAAGATTTGAAAAAGGCAATTTTAACTCAGGCTACTGTATCTTAGAAGATAAAAAAGTTATTGTGATTAATAAATTTTTAAATTTAGAATCACGAATTAATACTTTAGCAGATATTTTGCCTAATATACAAGTGATTGAAAACGAGCTTAGCTCAGAAAGTTTGAAATTTTATAAACAGTTAATGGGGCAAAAGAAATCCAACAATACTCAATTAGAATTAGATTTAAATATAGAGGAGTAAGTGGCTATGCAAATTACATTTTTAGGTACTGGCACTTCGCAAGGTGTTCCGTTAATTGCATGTGATTGTGAGGTGTGCCAATCGCAAGACCCAAGAGATAAGCGCTTACGTAGTTCTGTGCTTATAGAATCTGAGGGAGTACAATTTGTAATTGATAGTGGTCCGGATTTTAGATACCAGATGTTGCGACAAAAAGTCAAGCATTTAGATGCTGTAGTATTTACCCATGGGCACAAGGATCATATTGCTGGTTTAGACGATATTCGTGCGTTTAATTATTTTCAGAATAAAGCTATGGATATCTATGCTGATGAGGCTACTCAAACAGCATTAAAAAGAGAGTTTCATTATATTTTTGAAAATGCCGACTATCCTGGAGTGCCAAAAATAAATTTGCATCATTTGAAAAATGAGTGTTTTTCTATTGGTCATTTAAAAATAGAGCCGATTTTAGTAAAACATTATTATTTACCCGTTTTTGGATTTAGGATAGGTGATTTTACCTACATTACCGATGCTAATTATATAGCAGAAGAGGAAAAAGAAAAAATTAAAGGTTCAAAATATTTAGTTTTAAACGCACTCCGTCATGAGAAACATATTTCACATTTTACCTTGTCAGAAGCCTTGCAACTAGCAGCTACTTTAGATTGTGAACATACCTATTTTACACACATTAGTCATCAGTTGGGTTTACATCAAGCAGTAGAGGCTATGCTACCTACAAATGTTTCATTGGCTTATGATGGTTTACGCTTACAGCTTTAATTATTTTTAGTATTTTTGAACTCATATTATAAACCTAAAATCATACATACTATGATAAACTTCCAAAAAAAGAGGCTACTCCCTATGATTGCTTTAATGGCAGTAATAAGTTGCAAACCCAAAGAAACCCAATTGCTATCTACAAAAGATGGATTAGTAG
>JBDHYE010000126.1:0-5270 GCA_039811245.1 Chitinophagaceae bacterium
TGATATTGGGCAAAACCGGAAGTGGAAAATCTACCCTTGCACAGCTGTTACTTAGAATGTACGACCCGCAACAAGGCGCCATCTTCATAGGCTCAACACCAATAAAACAGTTGAGTTTAAAAACATTAAGAGATGCCATAAGTTATACACCACAAGAAGGCTTACTTTTTTCAGACACTATTGAAAACAATATCAAATTTGGAAATGAAAAGGCTACAGCAGCACAGGTACAAGAAGTAGCCCGATTAGCAGATTTGGAGCATGAAATTGAAAAATTTCCACAAGCTTATGAAACACTTATTGGCGAAAGAGGAGTATTGTTATCTGGAGGGCAAAAACAACGCCTTGTTCTGGCTAGAGCCTTATTAAAAAACAGTCCTATATTATTATTAGATGAGTGTCTATCAGCAGTTGATAATCGTACTGAAAAAACAATTTTTAAAAATTTAGAAACATATTTAAAACATAAAACACTCCTTATCATCAGCCATAGAATCGTTAAAGAATGGCATTTTGATACCATTATCTACCTAGTAGATGGACAAATTGTAGAGCAAGGTAGCCATGATGAACTTATGAAACTTGAGGGAGCCTATTTTAAGCTCTACCAATACCAAACTAATCAAGATTTAGAAGAAGATGGAGCCATTAGTTAATTTTTTTGAAGCAATAAAAAACACTACAACTCTTGAGCTATTAGCAGTAAGCTTTGGTCTAATAAGTGTATTATTTGCACGGGTAAACCATATTCTATTATTCCCAAGTGGCTTAATTAGTACGGCTATTTTCTCATACATGTGGGTACAACACAGCGTAGGTTTATATGCAGAAGGAGTGCTTAATTTATATTATTTTATTATGACCCTTTATGGTTGGTATAATTGGTCACAGCGTAAAAAAGAAAACCATGAATTACCCATTAGTCAATGTACTAAGAATGAGCATAAAATAGCATTGACACTAAGCCTTGTTGCCAGTCTAATTTTTTATCTATTATTGTTACAAACACCCTCTACGGTAGCTTTTTGGGACGCCGTAGTGGCAGCAACAGCATGTACGGGTATGTGGTTATTAAGTAAACGGAAATTAGAAAATTGGATTTGGTTAAATATTTCCAATGCCTTATCTATACCCTTATTTATTTATAAATCTTATGCACTAAGTGCCCTGTTTACACTAGTGTTGTTCATCATAGCTATTAGTGGTTATAGCTATTGGAAAAAACAGATCATCCAACAAGAACTTTCAAAACAAGCTCATTAGAAGCTGTATAAAATAAAAATAAGTAGTACCTTTGATAGAATTAAGCACCTAGTGTAAAATACTTTTTGGGGTCGACTGGTTTTGACAGCATAAGGCAGGGTGTGTAAGCGTGTCGTGCGTTGGATAATTAGCACGTAAATCTGAATACCCGAACTATAACTGGCAACACTACGTATGCCATGGCTGCCTAATCAGAGATTAGTCAACCATTTTGACCGCCGCAATGTAGCAGCGCCCTTTGCTACCGCCGCCGTCTAAATCAAACAAAATAGGGATAGTTTAAAACAAGGCTATGGGTTTTAGATGAAAATTAATAGCTAAGGGGTAGAGTAGGTTCGTTTGTTTCCGGCTAAACTCACTAAAATATAAAACAAAATACACACGTAGAAAGCGCATTGGGCATATGTTTGGACCCGGGTTCGAATCCCGGCGGCTCCACTAATAAGATTCTTATAACAGAAGAAAACAAACAGCCACTAAAAATATTAGTGGCTGTTTGTTTTAAAAAACTTATCGTTTCTAATCGCTTAATTTTTAAATTTTAATAATAGTTTTAAGCTAATGATAAAAATACTTTTTTAATTATTCTATATTTTAGTGGTTGTTTTGGTAAAGCTTATATCCTTGCATTTCCCTTTTGAATCTCCATACATATTATCAAACACTTCAATTTCATCACTTGTAGAAATTGAAAGTTTTCCATTATCGTTTATAACTTTAACTATTTTTACAGCATCTCTTTTTGATACCCAACTATTTGCAAGTGTCAAAACTGCTACTTCGTTTGATAAAAGTTTATCATCATCTGATACTCCATCTTTAGCAATTACCCATGGGCCTACTTTATATGTTCCGGTTTTAGGCAATTCTTTTCCTAGAAAAACAAATGATATACTTTCTGAAGCTCCAGTGCTGTTTGTATTATAAAATGTAATATAAGTATAATACGTGTTTGCCCAATAAGATACGTCTTTATAAAATACTTTTACGTTTTTAGGATTAATGAGTTTAGACTCACTTGTACTTGAATTCACTTGTGTATAACTTCCAGTAGCTTCATATACCACAGCTGTTGCACTTACGGAGTCTGCGGTGGTAGCTGTTGGGGTGGGGGTAGAACTCGTGCTCCCTTTCTTACAAGAGGACACCATTAAAGAGCTTGCCAAAAAAATGGCACTAAAAATTAAACTTTGTTTCATTGTTAAATTGTTTTAGTTGGTTGTTAAAATTGTTTCATATCAAAAATACTAAAAATTAATGAAATAACAATCATCTAAATTGATTATAAAAAAACTTACACTTATTTTAGCACAAATTTTAAAACTAAAAAACATGCAAAAAACAAATCACGAAATAGATTATGAAATTCACGGAGAGGAAATGCAATATGTAGAAATAGAGCTAGACCCTAATGAAACGGCTGTAGCCGAAGCAGGTAGTTTTATGATGATGCATGACGGTATTGAAATGAGTACCTTATTTGGAGATGGTTCTCACCAAGAAAAAAATTCAGGTTTTTTAGGAAAACTAATGAATGCCGGTAAGCGTATCTTAACCGGTGAAAGTCTTTTTATCACAGCATATACCAATGTGGGTCACGGCAAAAGAAAAGTATCTTTCGCTTCACCCTATCCTGGTAAGATTATTCCTATTGATTTATTTGAGCATGGAGGTAAAGTAATATGTCAAAAAGATGCTTTTTTATGTGCTGCAAAAGGAGTGAGCATTGGTATAGAATTTCAAAGACGTTTAGGCAGTGGCTTATTTGGGGGGGAAGGTTTTATAATGCAAAAAATGGAAGGAGATGGTTTAGCTTTTGTACATGCAGGTGGTCATGTATCTCATAGAGATTTAGCACCTGGTGAAACTCTAAGAATAGATACCGGCTGTTTAGTAGCTTATACGCAAACCATAGATTATAATATTGAAATGGTAAGAGGTATTAAAAATAAAATATTTGGAGGTGAGGGCTTTTTCTTTGCTACTTTAAGAGGTCCGGGAAGAGTTTGGATTCAAACATTACCGATTAGCAGACTCGCATCAAGAATCTTATCTTATGCAGCCCCTGGTGGCCGTAAAGAAGAAGGAAGTATTCTTGGTGGCTTAGGGAATCTCTTAGATGGTGATGGTATTTAAACTCCCTTTGATTAAAAATAAGCAAAAGCACAGCAATAAATATGCTGTGTTTTTGTTTTAAAGCAGATTAAGTATCGATTTGTCAATTTAGGTACAAAAATAAAAGCGTAATGAAAAGTGTTTCATTATAACTTTTCCTTTCCCTTTGTACCTAATGCTTTCAAGAGATTTCACCAAGCATTTTTCAGTATTATGACTTAAACCAAATAAAATAAAAAAGAGGCTATCTGAAGATAACCTCTTTTGATTGATGTATGTAAATGAATATTTACAATCGTATGTAGTTTAATCTCTTGCAAAGAAACTACATTGAAGAAAGATACATTATTTTTTAGTAGCTTTCTTTGCAGGAGCAGCTTTTTTAGCTGGAGCCGCTTTCTTTGCAGGAGCAGCTTTTTTAGCTGGTGCTGCTTTCTTTGCAGGAGCAGCCTTTTTAGCTGGTGCTGCTTTTTTTGCAGGAGCAGCTTTTTTAGGTGCTGCTGCTTTTTTGCTTGTTGCCATAAGCGTTTAAATTTAATTGGGGGTTAGTAAAAAACTCTTTTATGGCAGCGCGAGCAGAGGCATTTTGTTGGTTAGTTGTGAATTTTATGCTTCTGCTGTTGTTGCAATCTCCTTAACGGATACTAAAGTTTTAGTTCTTGTTTTACGGAATTCTACAATTCCATCGGTTAATGCAAAGATTGTAAAATCTTTACCTAAACCTACATTATTACCCGGATGATACACAGTACCTCTTTGGCGAACAATGATATTACCTGATATTGCAGGCTGCCCACCATAGATTTTTACACCTAAACGTTTACTTTCCGAATCCCGGTTATTTTTTACACTACCTTCACCTTTCTTATGTGCCATTTCTTAATTTACTTTTCTAATGATTAAACAAATTTAATACTTTATTTTAAAATTTATGCTATCGCATCAATTTTTATTTTAGTCAATGCTTGGCGATGACCATTTAATTTTTGATATCCTTTACGGCGTTTCTTTTTAAAGATTAAAACTTTATCGCCTTTAAGATGCTCTACGATACTAGCTTTAACAGTAGCTTTAGCAGTTTTACCAAAAGAAAAATTTCCATTTTCTCCTGACATTAAAACTTCATTAAACTCTACAGCGTCTCCTACTTGACCCGCTAATCTATGCACAAACAACTGATCGTTTTGTTTTACTTTAAATTGTTGTCCGGCTATTGTTACAATTGCAAACATGTTCTCCTAAGATATTTTGCGCAAAAGTAATAAGTTATTTTCTTTTGACAAAATAAATTATTTTTTTAGATTTTATTTATTCATTGTCGCCAAAAATTCTTCATTACTATTAGTGCCCTGCATATTTTTTGAAACTACGTTCATGGCTTCTTCTGTATTCATATCGGCTAGATGCTTACGTAATATCCATACTTTATTATGTACGTCTTTACTAAAGAGCAAATCGTCTCTACGTGTAGAAGAAGATAAGATATCTATAGCTGGATAAATACGTTTATTAGCTAATTTTCTATCCAGTTGTAGCTCCATATTACCGGTACCTTTAAACTCTTCAAAAATCACTTCATCCATTTTTGAGCCTGTATCGATTAATGCAGTAGCTAATATCGTTAAAGATCCCCCATTTTCTATTTTACGTGCTGCACCAAAAAATTGTTTTGGCTTTTGCATAGCATTGGCTTCTACACCACCGCTTAGCACTTTACCACTTGATGGGGCTACGGTATTATGAGCACGTGCTAATCTTGTGATAGAATCCAAAAGTATAATTACATCATGACCTACCTCTACTAGTCTTTTTGCTTTTTGTAAAGCTATATTAGCCACTTTCACATGTTTATCGGCGGGCTCATCAAAGGTAGAGGCTACAACCTCAGCCTT
>JBDHYE010000127.1:0-5206 GCA_039811245.1 Chitinophagaceae bacterium
TTGTAAAACATTGATACAACCAGAGCCCTTAGAGTTAGACACCGCTTGGGGTTTAGACCATGGGTCTTGGTCGGTACTTAAGCATATCTATCCTGATGCTAATGTGCCTGTAGTACAACTCAGTTTAGATACGCAACGCTCTGCTACAGCGCATTATGAGTTGGCTAAACTATTTAAGGCGCTAAGGCATAAAGGGGTTTTGATTGTAGGCAGTGGCAATATGATTCATAATCTAGCCCTAGTAGATTTTAAGAATATGCATTTAGACAATTATGGCTACGATTGGGCTATTGAGAGTAATGCTAAGCTCCATCAATGGATACTTGAGGGCAATACCGATGCTTTATTGCATTATGAAAAACAAGGCGAAGCCTTAAGGTTAGCGATTCCTACCCCCGACCATTACTGGCCACTTTTATACATACTTGCCCTTAAAGAGAAACACGAAAAAATCCACTTTTTTAACGACAGTCTTTTAGCGGGTTCATTAAGTATGACCTCTTTAATGATTAAAGCTTCCTAAGCTGCATTTTGTTTTTGTAAGGCTAACATTTTTTTACAACGACTAAAGAAACGTAGGTTTAAAAATACTGATGAAAAACTCAAGCCAATAATAAACCCTAACCATATCCCCTGTGCACCTAATGGCGTATAGAAGGCAAAATAATATCCTGCCGGAATACCCAATACCCAATAAGAAATAAAAATAAGTAGGGTAGGTACTTTGACATCTTTTATCCCTCTTAATAAACCGGCGCCTATGGCTTGGCTGGCATCGGATATTTGAAATATCGCAGCATAAATAAATAGGATTGATGCCAGATGGATTACTTCCGTTTTGTTGTTAAATAAATAAGGGAGTTGGTTTCTTAAACTTATAAATAATAAAGCACAAAATACACCATAACCTAAAGCTGTATAGGCGGTACTTTTACCAATACGAGCAATCTGTTTATAGGCTTGAGCCCCCAAGGCAGTACTTGCCCTAATAGAGCCAGCTTGCGCTAAACCCATTGATACCATAAAGGTAAAAGAAGCACTACTTAAGGCTATTTGATGTGCGGCTTGTTCTACTACCCCTATAGTACCCATTATGATACCCGATACCACAAATGCTCCTGCCTCCATGCCTATTTGTAAACCACTGGGTAAGCCTATATGGACAAGGTCTTTAAGAGTTTTGAATTTAAGTTTCCATTGGTTCTTGGCGATTATAATATAACTTTTATAAATAGGGTGTTTTAAAATAACAAGCGCTAAGGCTATAAAAATTAAGCTTCTTGTAATTAAAGTGGCATAAGCAGCACCCATCATCTCCATTCTGGGGAAACCCCAATGACCAAATATGAAAAGCCAGTTTAGAAATACATTGATGGGTAATGAAAGGATACTTAAAAGCATTGCTGTACGTGGAAACTGTAAACCATCAGTAAACTGCTTTAAGGTCATAAATAAAAGCATCGGTATTAAGGATAGGCTCATAACTTTTAAAAAGGGATAAGCCAATCGTACCACTTCAGGGTCTTGTTTTAAATGTTGTATGACTGAGGCACTGCTATATAAGCCTAATGAAATGAGTACTGCAAAAAAGGCACACAAGATAAAACCGTTATAAAAATAATGGCTTACTTTCTGCTTGTCGTTCGCACCTTTGGCTAATGATACAAATTGGGCTATAGAAATGGTCATACCTATACCCAAAACAAAAGGGATAGCCAATACATTCATTACTAATGATGCCGCAGCCAATTGTACATAACTAATGGCTCCAATCATCGCCGTATCTATCAAGTGTAATGCCATTTGGGCAATTTCTCCAAAAATGATCGGTAGTGCGAGTTGTATGGTTTGAAGCGCTTCTTTTTTAAGCTGCATAGATTAATTTTGAACCTGCAAAGCTAGATTTTTTAAGCCAGCTTTTAAGGATTATTATTTCAATTGAACACTATTTCAATAAAATTTAAGCTTTATTTTAAAAACCTACGCTGTTGATAATTTTATTTAAAACATTAAATGAAAAATGCCCAACTATTTAATAGATGAACAAAGCCTTTACCTACAACAACACGCCCATAATCCAGTAGAATGGTATCCTTGGTGTGATAAGGCTTTTGAACGCGCAAGACTAGAAAATAAACCCGTTTTGGTAAGTATCGGATATGCCTCTTGTCATTGGTGTCATGTGATGGAACACGAAAGTTTTGAAGACCCTCAAACTGCTGCTATGATGAACCATTTTTTTATCAACATCAAAGTAGATAGAGAAGAGCACCCAGAGGTGGACGAATATATGATGAATGCCGTGCAAAGTATGACGGGTAGCGGCGGTTGGCCTTTAAATGTATTTGTTACTCCCGATAAATTACCCTTTTATGGTGGCACCTATTTTCCGCCTAAACCCTTATACAATAGAGCCTCTTGGACACAAGTATTACAGCGCATACATGATATCTGGACCCAAAAACCTGATGAGGTACAGAGCCAAGCACAACAAATGCTGGCTTATTTAACCAATGCCGCTCAAGTACCAGAATTGAATAGCAAGGAAAATCTATTTGATGAAGATACCTTACACTTAGTTCAAAAAAACCTGTTACAACAGGCGGATAGCGAGTTCGGTGGTTTTGGAGGAGCACCTAAATTTCCTTCTATAATGGCCTTACAATTTTTGTTAGAACATTATCATTTTACTAAGAATAAAGCCTCTTGGCAGCACTTAGAATTGAGCCTGCAAAAAATGCTACAATCGGGTATTTATGATGTGATTGGTGGAGGGCTTTGCCGTTACAGTGTAGATGCCCAATGGCAAATCCCCCATTTTGAAAAAATGCTTTATGATAATGCACAATTCTTATCCTTACTCTGTGATGTGTATAAAGTAAAACCGAATGATTTTTATAAAGAAAAAATTCAAGAAATACTTGATTTTTTACTTTCAGAAATGTACCTCCCCAAGTATGGTTTTTATAGTGCTATAGATGCCGATAGTGAAGGTCATGAAGGGAAGTATTATATTTGGTCTTATGCAGAATTTGAAGCTATTGCAACACAATTTTCACCACAATATGCTCCGTATTTTATACGCTATTTTGCTCTTAGTAAAGAAGGTAATTTTGAAGAAAAAAACATTTTAAATACACCTCTTGACCTTGAAGCATTTAGTTTAAAATATCAACTCCAAAATACTGATTTTAAAGCGATACTTACCCAGTTTAAAAAACATTTAAAAGCGCTAAGAGCCGCTAGGGTACGCCCTTTAACAGACGATAAAATTTTACTCTCTTGGAATGCATTAATGAATATTGCACTCACAAAAGCAGCCTGCATTTTACAAGAAACTTCAATTTTTACATTAGCAAAACAACATTTAGATGGCTTGCTTCAAGCTTTTGAAATAGAGCAGCAACCCAAACACTGTTGGATAAAAGGTCAAAGTAAACAGCACGCCAACCTTGAAGATTTATCCTACTTAATTAGTGCACTTATACAAGGGAGTATGGTTTTAGAAGAAGAGGCTTATTTACATAAGGCTGTACAATTATGTCAATTTACCATAGAGCATTTCCAAATCCCTGATCATAGCATGTTTTATTTTAGTGCAAAAACTCAAAAAGAACTACCGCTAAATAAAGCACAGTTATATGACGGAGTACATCCTTCCTCCAATGCAGTAATGGCGCATAACCTCCATTTATTAGGGATTTTAACCGAAAATCCAGCTTGGATTGCACAAGGAGAAACACTTGTAAGCTTGATGCTGTCTAGCATGAAGCACTACCCACTTTCGTTTTCCTATTGGTCTGTCATAGCACTAAGAATGATGAAACAGTATAAAAAATTGGAAATACCATTAGAGCTCAAAGCGCAATTGAAACCCCTTTTTGAAAAAAAATTTAGTCCTGAGCAGTATTATTTTTTTGAAAAGAAAGAAAATTTCGTAACTATGCCATTCGGAAATGAATTTAAAAAGAAAACACAAATTTTAGTTTGTACCAAAAATAAATGCTTTCCGATAAGCCCTGAATTGCCTGAAAACCTTGATTTTGCTATACTTTAACAGAATGTGAAGTGAATTTTAAGAACATTAATTTGTAGAATTCAAAAAAATATTTTTTAGAAAGTATTGTTTTTTTAAAAAAAACTTCAAATATTGTGTGCCAGTTTAGTGATAAACTCAAGAAAAGAAATAGAAAAATTACCTTTATTTGCCTAATTGCAAAAACAAAAGAATGAGTATGAAACAACTTTCCCTTAAGATTTCCGCTATTGCACTAGCTGCTTTAGCTGCCAGTTGCGGTAAATCGGGTAGTGGCGGACAACTTGTAGGTGCACCCAACAATTCAAATTTTAGAGCTCCAATGCCAATCGGAATGGTTTATGTTCCTTCTGGTATTTTAAAAATGGGCGGAAGTGATCAAGACCTCCGTGGCCGTAACGACGCCTTAACCCGTTCTGCTCAAATGACGGGGTTCTACATGGACGCTACTGAAATCTCAAATGCCGAGTATCGTCAATTCACTAATTGGGTACGTGATTCTATCGCGCATACTACACTTGGTGATTTTAAAGATTTATCCGATGGTAGTGGTCAAGTATTAGATATGAGTAAACGTATCAATTGGAAAGATCCAGATGTACAAGAACAACTATCTGGAATGTTTATTATGCCTGAAAATACAGGTTGGGGTGTTAAAGAGTTAGATAATTCTAAACTACTTTATAAATACTCTAATTATGATTATGCAGAACATATCAAGCATCCAGATCAGCCTGCAAAATCATTTATAAAAGAAACAACCATTGGAGTTTATCCCGATACGACCGTATGGGTGCGCCAGTTTACCTATTCTTATAATGAGCCTATTGCTCGTCAATATAATTGGTTTGGTGCATTTGATAACTACCCTGTTGTAGGCGTAAATTGGAATCAAGCTAACGCTTTTACCAACTGGCGTACTGATGAGTGGAAAAAAGACCACGAGAAGCGTAAAACTTATTTTGAAGGTAAGTTTATGTTACCCAATGAAATGCAATGGGAGTGGGCTGCTCGTGGCGGTCGTAATGCATCGCCTTACCCTTGGGGAGGTCCATACATTATCAACAAAAAAGGTTGTTATTTAGCCAACTTTAAACCACAAAGAGGTAATTATGCTGCCGATGGTGGGTTATATACAGTGCCTGTAAATAAATATTGGCCCAATGATTA
>JBDHYE010000128.1:0-5192 GCA_039811245.1 Chitinophagaceae bacterium
CGATGGTGCTTTAGTACAAAATGAGCATTTTTGCTTCGATTTTCACAACTTCACAAAGCCTCAAAAAAACGATTGATGAAACCATTTAATGTAAGAGTATATGGGCTCCTAGAGCAACAAGCATCGGTTTTGGTATTAAGAGAACCATTTGCAGGTAAGGATATTTATAAATTTCCTGGTGGGGGAATGGAATTTGGAGAAAGCACTTACGATACCCTTAAAAGAGAATTTCAAGAAGAATTAGGACTTGAAATTGAGGTGGGAGAACATATTTATACACAAGATTTTTTTGTAGCTTCTATTACAGACCCTACAGAACAAATCATTATGATCTATTATCAGGTTGCATTAATTTCAAGTCAGGATTTAATCCAGATTAAAGACCCCGCTATTGCGGCTTATCATTGGGTGCCGCTTTCTGCTATTAGCCTTTTCCCATTAAGTCTTAAAGCAGATCAAGTAATGATAAAACGATATTTAGCACAGCAAAAGTTAAGATAGCATTTAGTACGCTTACTAAAGCAAAAAACTCTTGTAAACCGTAGCTTACAAGAGTTTATTTTTTGCAGACTCAATTGGTCAATGTTCGAACAATATTACAGATGGTTTAAGGGCGATTAACGATTTCAAGTCTTGAAAGTTTTTAAATAAATAGTGCCAAATTAACAATTTGGTCTAAATCAATTATTTTGACCGAAAAGGATTGTTTTTTGACCGAAATAGATAACTGTAATTGGAATTGAAATACAATGGTTATGTATAATTTTGAAGTGAAGATTTTACTTTAAAATTTAAACCATAAGAATGAAAACAGAAGACTTTATAATCAACGTTGGCCCAGGCGGCACTTTCCTCCCTTCTGGCCAATACCAATCTTCTCCAAGCGAAATTGATGAATTGTTTAATCGTTTTGAATTATCCGATACAAAGAAGATAAGCTTGTATTTTCATGGTGGTTTAGTAAATGAAAAGAAAGGTATTGAGACGGCTAGGAAAATGGCTGTTCATTTAAAAGATGCTGGTCAGGAGCCAATTTGTTTTGCTTGGGAAACTGGCTTATTTGAAACTGTTTTTTCCAACCTTAGTAAGATTTCTGAAACCACAATTTTTCAAAAATTAATTAGAATACTCATTAAGAAACTCTCAGAAAAGATAGGGTTAGAACTTTCAAGCGGAAGAGGATTTGTAAATGGTTTTACCATTGAGGAGATTGACGAGGAGTTGTCAAAAAATGATCCATTTCAATATTATTCAAGCTCAATACAAGAAACAATTTCAAGAGGAGATTATTTATTGACAGCGATACCATCTGATGAGAAATTATTTTTAAATTCATTGGAAGCAGAATATTATTACGAAGTCAATAGTGATACAGAATTTACTAACAGCTTAACTCAAACAAAATTTACAACTGAATCCAATACACAGTTGGAGAGCAGAGGCATTATTAGTATTGCCACATTCGTAAAGCATTTAGCCAAGATTTCACTAAGGGTGATTAAAAGATTTTACGAGAAACGCGATCATCATTTTTATCCAACAGTTGTAGAAGAAATTTTGAGGGAGTTGTATATCGCTGATTTTGGTTCCTGGGTTTGGGACAATATGAAGACAAAGTCTAATCAAATGTGGCAGTCCAATGAAGGGAAGAAGGATAATCATCTATATGCTGGAAGATATTTATTAGATCGACTTATTCAATATGCCGAAAGTCATAAAGACCTTGAGGTAAATTTAATTGGGCATAGTGCAGGTTCAATTGCCATTTGTCATTTGCTTAAAGAAATTGAAAACATTAAAGCTGATTTCGTCGTTAATAAAATAGTTTTTATGGCACCTGCTTGCAGGGCAGATCTTTTTCTTGCAGAAGTAATATCTAAGCCAATCCGATACCAAAACTTCAGGATGTTTACAATGTCGGATTCTATAGAGGTAATGGATAAGCTAGTACCCTTTGTTTATACTCATTCTTTGCTGTACTTCATTTCAGGTGTTCTTGAAGAAGAGGGAAATGCTTATGATGCTTATATACTAGGTCTCGAGAGACATCTACAAGCAATAGGGGTTTATGAAATACCCCTGCTCAGCCAAGTTAAAACATTCTTGTTTGAACAAAATGCCCAGCGATTAGTTTTGTCTAAAACCATAGAAGGTGCGCCAAATGGTTTGCAAAGTCATTCAACGTCGCACGGTGGATTTGATGACGATGAAGCTACAATTGATAGTATCAAAACCTTTATTAGAGCATAATTGCAAATATGGATAATGACTTTGCGCTCATAATTGGTATTAATGATTATACTCCCATTCAAAAGAGTGGATTGCACACTTTAAATGGAGCCATAAATGATGCTCATTTTATGGAGGAGTGGATGTTGAATCCCAATGGTGGTGCAATGCCAGCTCAGAATTGTTTTAAAATTATTTCAGAGCCTAATCCATTAAGACCAATACAAGAGGAGGTAGATATTGCTATAACCAATATCTTCTCAATAATAAGAAATAAGGCAGAAACGGCACGTAGGTTTTATTTTTATTTTGCTGGGCACGGTTTAGCTACACTTACCAATATGAATGATACTGCGTTGTGTTTGGCTAATTGGTCAGAGATAAGAAGGAACACCGCTCTTTCTTCAGAGGCTTACAAGGAGAATATTCGTCAATTTGGTTTGTTCGAAGAAATAATTTTTATCGCAGATTGTTGTCGAAATACAAAAATCAACGTGAATCCTCTTCATCCTTCTTTTGCCCCTCTAATGCCCAATGCAGCAGCAGCCCAAACAAGAATGTTTGTTGGATATGCCACCCAATACCAAGACAGCTCTTTTGAGATTGAAAATGGAGAAAGCGAAAAAAGGGGTGTTTTTACCAAGGTTTTGATTGATGGCCTAAATGGTGCAGCAGTTAATAGCGAAGGAGAAATCAACGCAGATAAATTGCGAGATTATCTAATCTACCAAACCCCCATCGAAGCTCAAAAAGCGGGCTACAAACAAACACCTGAAATTTTCCATTCTTTCCCATCAACATTTCCAATAAAAAAATTAGAAAACTTTAATGATAATAGGATAAAATGTATGCTTAACTTTGGTACAAGAGTAGGTAATACCATAGAATTAATTGGAAATTCGGGTTTAGTGAAAACCTATGAAGTGAAAAACAAGAAGCCTTTTTCTATTTCCTTAGTACAAGGTTTGTATTTGCTAAAAGACACTAACAACAACGACACAAAAGCATTTCAGGCACTAGCTTCTACAGAAAATCTTATAATTCATTTTTAAAAAATACAATTATGGAGCAGTTGGTTATTCACATTTCAGATGAATATGTATTTCTAGTAAAACTTACACTTTTCGATGCCAATCTTAAATTAATTGAACCAATAAGTGCAACTTCCAATCAAGTAAAATTTAAGTTGCCAAAAGGGCTTTACACCATCCGAACTAAAATGAATGGCGAGGTAAAAGATGAAGTTTTGTGGTTCGATAAAAAGGCAGCGGTTCACATTTCCCCAAATAAGCAGCGTAATAAATCCAAATCGAAAATAATTACCCCACCTCTTCAATTTTCTTCAGCATTACTCAATAACAATTATTCAAGTTCCCCAATTTATCATACTAAACTTGCTGTTCAATGGAGCGAAAAAGACACTTATAAGACCAACTATAAAAAGCACCAATCAAGTTCTTCCTCTTTATTCATCTTCTTAAGATTTCCTTCCAAAGAAACTTATGACGACTTTGTAAAGAAATCATCCATTCCATTTTGGTCAGGCTTTGACTTGATTAATGAAAATGGAGTGATTATTTTCTCTTCTGAATCAGGTGAAGGGCTTTCTATTGACAAAGAGATGGGTTGCCTTGCACTGAACCTTCGATTGCAAAACGGCATTTATTATCTCCATTGCAAAGGGCTTGATCCTCGCTATGTTCCTCTCTATGTTTTTAAAGACTGGCATACTCAGTTTTTTATGACAATTGGTGAGCGGAATCATTATGGAACAATTAGGATTTTTCTTTCGAAAGAAAGGAAATTTAATCCTGATGAGCAATCACATAAATATATCGACACCCTACTTGATAAGCTTCAAAATAGAGACTTTGAATTAGATAGAGCATTAATCAATATGGTGGCACATCGCAAATTTGAATCGCCAATGCTCGCCTTGATTTGCTCTTATATTTACCTCAATGGAACTAATGTTCAAGACGATCAATTAATCAGGCTTATCATAGGTAAATTGCAAGAAGTAATTTTAAAAAACAACCAAGATGCACCCGATTTAAGGGCATTATCTATTCTTGCCAAAAGACATTTTTCAGACATAGAATTGAAGAACGTAAAGGTTTATGGAACGCCCATGTTTAGGACAGGTTTCGACGCAATTCTGATGGCTTCTATGGAGCATAAAAGATTAATTACCCAAAAAAGTGTAAACGATTTTGTTGTGGAGAATAGATACTTTGATTCTCCATTTAACACCTTTAAGCCTTTTGATTTTCCAAAAAAGCAAAAATCCACAAGAAGGGAAATGGTGTTTGAAAATGCTGATTTGCCCGAAAAGATTGACCAATTAAAAAGCACTTCTCAAACGAGTCGAGAACAAAACTCCGTCGCCACTAAGTCAAAAATAAGTCAAGCAAAAAGCGCTACACAGGTAAATGTTATTCTCGATAAACAAACAATTAGCTACATCAAAAAGCAGAGTAAATCTTCCAAGCAAAATAATTGGTTAAGGGCATCCATTGCAGGTTTGGTTAGCGAAAATGAAAATATTAGTATGCATAAAATTTCTGAAGAGCTCTGTATTCCCGCAAGTACTGTGGATAGGGTACTCAAAGAATGGCAAAAGGAAATAGGCTAAAGCAACTATAGACCGCTTCGAAATCACTGTAGTTCATCCTCTTATGGTAGCAGTCATTACGGAAATTTATTCAAAAAATCAAGAGTAAAAACAGCCTTTTTTCGATAGTGGAAAAGGGTGTTTCTGCCCTTGTCTGATTTTTTTTCATTGCTATGTTTGACAAGGAAATCAAGTAAACATTTAAGTGCAAAATGTTAATTGATTAGCCTATTGCCTTGATAAAAGTAATTGGTGCAAAACCCTTGAGCAAGGCTATGAATGTTTAATTTGTAAATAATTTTTAACCTCAAAATAGCTATACTATGGCACTACCTAAAAAATATAATTG
>JBDHYE010000129.1:0-5170 GCA_039811245.1 Chitinophagaceae bacterium
TTTTTAATAGCACTTTGTTCTTGAGGACTAAGATGCGAATGAAAATCTTGGGTATCGGCAGTAAAATCAACTTCAGAATGTACCCAAAATGATTTATTGATAGCCTCTGTAAAGGTTAATACTTCAGGATATTCAAATGGTTTATACTGGATTCTTTTATCAAAAATTCCCATAATTATTTTGTCTTTAGTTAGTAAGAGATTATCGAGCTGTGAACTAGACAACTAGAAAAACAAATTTCAACTAAAAACTTGAGACCCTATAATGAAGTTTTCCCCTAAATGTTGATAAGATAAGTTGTGTGTACAACTAACTGATTTACAATCTATTCAAGAACAATTTTATAAACAGTATTTTGTTTATCTGTTTTAAAATATAAATAATAAAGTCCGCTAGCTAAACTTTGAGGGCGGTACCAATTCAACGTATAATTACCTGGATTAAAATTTTTATTGCAAATCATTTCTGTACTTATGCCCTGAGGGTTACTAAGGATCAGTTGTACATGGGTGTTTTCAGTAATTTGAAACTGAAATCTTGCTTGGTCAGTAATTGGGTTAGGATAACACTCCAATTGGTTTTTTAAACTACTAAGGCTCTGAATAGCGCTAGTACTGTTTGAACAAATAGAGCTATTTCTTAAGTTATTGTTTTGAAACATCAACCAGTCGGGCCCATTCCCTTTTGACAAGCTGATGAGATACGCGGCTCCAAAATTCTTATTAAATAAGGGATATTCTGCATGACCACCTACTATAAAAGCATCTAATTTACTATCATTATTAAAATCGGCTATGAGTGGTGCATGTTCTAATTTAAAAAGTGAATCGCCGTAAACTTTTCTCAAATTATGATTCAGAATTAATGAACCATCTTGACCGTTTAAGGCGATTAATTGCCCTGCATCGGTACCGAATATTACGTCGGGGTAACTATTGTTGTTGATATCTGCCAATGCTGGTCCTCTAAAAGATTGACCATAATTAGGCATTGTATAGGACCAAAGTAATACACCTTTACTACTCAAAGCGCCAATTTTATTATAGGCGCTAAAAATGATTTCACAATCTTTATCATTATTAATATCTGCTATAATTGCCGGACTACCCACATAATAATAGTTACCAAAACTAAATTTCCATTTCAGTTTACCAGTATTAGCATTTAAACAATAGAGTGTATCATTATAACAGCCTATAATGGCTTCGGGCACTCCATCATGATCGATATCGCCAATGGCAGTACCATGATACACCACATCAGAAAGAGGAAAGGTCCAAAGTATTTTTTTGTCTTTACCTCTAATAGCATATACTTTGTTAGAATCTCTTTGAACAGCATTCCAAGTAGCTACAATAAAGTCTAAATCGCCATCATTGTTGATATCTAGAATACTGGGCGCTGTTTGAATCCAAGAGTTTGTATCTACTGCTATTTCCCATTTTTTAGTACCATCTAGAGCGTTTATGGCAATGACATAGCCACCAAACTCTCCGTGTAAAATTTCCAATTTACCATCAGCATCAATATCTGCAATACTAGGTGGTGAATCACTACCTCTAGTAGCACAGACCCATTTTAAAGCACCGGTTTTACCATTAAAACAAAATGTTTTGGGGTTACAAGAACTGGCAAGAATTACCTCTAACTGTCCATCGGCATCAATATCATAAATGAGTGGTGCAGCATCACTACAACCCTCGCTAAAAGCTGTACCTGTATTGTATTTCCATAGTAGTGAACCATTTTCAGCATTTAGTACATAAATCATGCTGTCATTTCTATAACAAGAAAATACGATTTCTAATTTGCCATCATGATCTAGGTCTGCTGCAGCAGATTGTCCAAAAGAGGCATCTTTTGTAGCAAACTGCCATAGGGGAGTAACTTGAGCAATAGTATTACTACCATACATGGTGCATGCAAGTAGTAATACTATTTTAAATAAAAACTTAAATTTCAAGATGTTCAATGCACTTTTATGAATTAAAATCATAGAAAGTCTTATTATGCACTAAAAAAAATTATTTAGCCACATTAACAATGTTACCCTCGGTAATTTTATAAGTTGTGCTTCCGTCTTTACCATCTAATTCAAAAGTGGCAGAAATATTTTTTCCATCATTTTTAGTTAGCTTAATTGTACCCGATACAGCCGATATATTTTTACCTCCATTTTCATAATATTGAAAACCTGCCTGACCGGCTTTAGGAGCACTATTAAAACTATAAGTGCCAAGACTATCACCATAAATATCAATTTCGATATTTTTATAGGTTGAGCCAGTACCTTCTTCCCAATACACTCTGTTGCGGAATGTAGTGGAGCTGATTACAATCCACTTAGCATCTTGCGACATCTGTGTACCATCTAGTTTAAAACATAGATTTTTACCTTTACAAGGGTCGGTACTGGTAGGGGTTGTGCTGCTGCTATCTTTCTTTTTACAAGCAGAAAATAAGAACAGACTCATTCCGAATAATAAAATTGTTTGTTTCATAAAATATAAAATTTTTACAAAGGTAAAAATAAAATATTTAATTCAAATATTGAGCAGTATAAGATTTGGAACAATTTTTAATACCCTCTGGAACACCTTCATAGAGTAAATAACCTCCTTGTGCACCTCCTTCTGGTCCTAGGTCTATTAACCAATCTGCATTTTTAATGATTGCAGTATTATGTTCAATAATAATTAACGAATGTCCTTTTTCTACTAAGGCATTAAATGATTTTAAAAGTTTTGAAATATCGTGTGCGTGAAGACCAGTGCTGGGTTCATCAAAAATAAAAAGCAGTTTTTGTTTTGCATCGCCTTTACCTAAGTATGATGCTAGTTTTACACGTTGGGCTTCGCCACCGCTAAGGGTATTGCTACTTTGCCCTAATTTAATATAGCCCAAACCTACATCTGTAAGGGGTTTCAGAGCATCATAAATTTTTTTCTCTTCTTTAAAAAATTCGAGAGCTTCATCTACACTCATTTCAAGTATCTCAAAAATATTTTTTTGATGGTAGGTGATTTCTAAAACATCATCTTTAAATTTTTGCCCTTTACAGGTATCACATACTAAATGTACATCGGCTAGGAACTGCATTTGAACAATAATTTCACCATCTCCTTTACAGGTATCACAGCGTCCACCATCGGTATTAAATGAGAAATGTTTTTCGGCATAGCCTCTTATTTTTGAAAGCCCTTGTTTGCTATAGAGTTTTCTAATTTCGTCCCAAGCTTTAATATAGGTTACTGGATTACTTCTTGAGGATTTTCCTATAGGATTTTGGTCAATTAGTTCTACACCTTGAATCATTTTTAGGTCACCACTGATACCCTCAAAGTTTCCGGGCTTATCGGCTATTTCATTCAGTTCTTTTTGAAGAGCAGGGTAGAGTATCTGTTTGACCAAAGTAGTTTTTCCACTTCCACTCACACCACTTACTACACAGATAAGTCCTAATGGAAAACTAACATTAATCTGTTTTAGATTATTTTGTGCACAAGCCTTGAGATAAATTTTGCCTAAGGGTTTCCGTTTATGGGTTAACGTATCTATTTTTAATTTTCCGGATAAATATTGTCCAGTTAGACTTTTAGGGTTTTCGAGTATTTGCTTTACAGTACCTTCTGCTATCACTTCGCCGCCTAGGTGGCTGGCTAATGGCCCCATGTCAATAATATGATCTGCTGCATACATCATAGCATCTTCGTGTTCTACTACTACTACGGTATTATCAAGGTCTCTTAACGCTTTTAATACTGTTATGAGTTGTGCGGTATCTCTAGGGTGTAGCCCTATGCTTGGTTCATCTAATATGTAAAGACTATCACTAAGGTTGCTGCCCAAAAAACGAGTAAGCTGTATGCGTTGACTTTCGCCACCACTAAGCGTGTTGGCATTTCTGCTTAAAGTGAGGTAATTTAATCCTACCGCATTAAGCGTATGTATGCGTTGATTGATTTCGGTCAGGAGCCGTTCAGCGATTTGTTGGTCATGGCTATTTAATTTCAGTTGCTCAAACCATAACTTTAAATCATCAATGGGCATGTGCATGAGCTCACTAATGTTTTTATCGGCTATCTTAACATAGTGGGCATCTTTGCGTAAGCGCATACCCAAACATTCAGGACAAGTGGTTTTACCTCTATATCGGGCTAGCAATATGCGGTATTGAATCTTATAAAGATTTTCTTCCAGCATTTTAAAAAAATCGTAGATACCTGCAATCTGTTTATTGCCATGCCACAATAAATGTAAATCTTTCTCGCTGAGCTTAGCTATAGGCTTGTGGATTGGAAAATCAAATTGAGCTGCTTTATGTATAAAATTTTGTTGCCACTCATTCATCTTTTCTCCTTTCCAACATTGTACAGCACCTTCATAAAGACTCAACATTTTATTCGGAATCACTAAGTCGGGGTCAATGCCCAGTACTTGACCAAAGCCCTCACATTTAGGGCAGGCTCCATAAGGATTATTAAAAGAGAAAAAATTGGGGGTAGGCACTTCAAAAGTTAAGCCATCGGCTTCAAATTTAGCATTGAAATGATGTAGTTCAGAATGGTCTAACTCTATAGTACAAGCCCCTTCATTTTCATAAAAGGCTGTTTGGATACTATCTGCCAAACGATGGATTTCATCTTTGTCAAAATCTTTACTAACGATACGGTCTATTAAAATATAGCTTTTATCTAAATCAATAGCAAAGTTATTTTCTTCAAGAATGGATTCTATTCTTAAAGGGGCATTATTATTTTCTACTTTTATATAGATACGTGAAAAACCTTTCTGTAAAAGGATTTCTAATTCTTCTTTTAAACTTCTTCCAAAATGTGTTTTTAAGTGTACCAGTATTTGAACCTTTATAGCAGCTTTAAGACTTAATATAAAATCTACCACATCAGATACGGTATCTTTTTTAACCTCTTTACCAGATATAGGCGAGAAGGTTTTACCAATACGTGCAAATAATAATCTTAAATAGTCGGCTATTTCTGTAAGTGAGCCAACAGTAGAGCGCGTACTGTTGGTACTTACCTTTTGCTCAATAGCTATTGCAGGGCAAATACCGTGTATATAATCTACATCGGGTTTATCCATACGCATTAAAAACTGACGGGCATAAGCACTGAGGCTTTCCGCATAACGTCTTTGTCCTTCGGCAAAA